>QMOF01000205.1 GCA_003650185.1 Chloroflexota bacterium
CACACAAGCTTCTCGCGTTTGCCAAAGATGCCGCGCGGGCTCTGAAAATACGGGAGCTGGAGGCGAACCTCCGTGTCGGCCTGGGAGATCCGGCGGAGACGGGGATGCTCTTCTCGGCGATTGCACCCACCATGTTCTTCATCCGTTCCTGGCCGTCAGTGGACGTTAATGTTGAGCCTGATTTCGAGCAGAAAAGGTTCCAGGGATACTGCAAGGGAGCGATCAGGGCCATCCCCCTCAGCTTCGCGAGGGCTTTCATTCCCTTTGTGTTCTCGAAGACGACCATCCGGGCCTTCAGGGCAATGCTGAGGGACCGCCGGGTGTGACAGAAACGGGTGCTGCCGAGGCAGTTGTGACCGGATATACGTGGCAGTGCCTCCGCAGCACCGCCGGAGAGCGGCTGGTCTCCAGGGCGAGAGGCGAGGCGTGGTGGGGTGGACTGGGTCTATGATGATGTGAGGTACGCCATCAGGTCTGCCTCGTCCCTTGGAACGAAGGCCGCGTAGTTCTGAGCATATTTCTGCTTCAGATCGTCCGGGCAGAGAAACGCCACCACCGGACGGCCCACTAGCTGGAAGCAGCCAGCGTCGCCATCGCTGTCGCCAAGGTATACCACCCTGTTGGCGTCTAGGCCCATGTTCGACAGCAGATTGAGGAGCGCTTGCCGCTTGTTCGTGTAGATGTCGAGCTGGAAGCCGAACGCTTTGCCACTGTATTCTCGCAGTTGATTAGCCTCAACGAAGTCGAAGCAGTTGGCGTAGCCGGCAGCGGTGAGGATGCTCTTGATGCCGTACTCGTAACCTGCCGAGAGGATACCGGTTAGCTTGACTAGCTGACGGCATCTGGCGACCGACCTCAGCAACCTGTGGTCGAGCTTGGCCTGGGTCTCCGGTTTCCGCGCGTACGTCTGGACGGCGCGATGTATCAGGCTGACCGGCAGTCCGCGGACTACTCCATCGTTGTAAACGCGGAACATCTCGATGACGAAGTCGAATTCGGCATCGCGCTGCTTCTCCTTGTACAAGGCTTGCAGTCTGCGCCTGGCCTTGAGTATGCGGGCCATCCTGGCAGGGTGCCACGGAACGGAGGCCTTGAATACGTCAACGGCGATGCTCTCCAGGATGGGTTTCTCATCCCGGTCCTCGATGATCGTGCCGTTCCAGTCACATATGATGGCGTCCCAGGACATAGCAGTTGCCCCCGCAGGCGCGAGCCAGATCCCCTCTTGTGTGCGTCACAGGGGTCGTCGTTATCTGGTCAACTCGCGAAGAAATTGGGCTACTTCGTGTCAAACATCTCGTCGCCGCTCTTGAACCCGAGAGTGGGGTGGGAATCGAATCGGACGACGCCGACTGGCACCTTACCCGCCACAGCTTGCGCTACCTTGGCCACACCGACGTTGCCGAAGCCGGCACAGAGCTCGATGGCCTGTATCCCCTCTTCCACCAGTTGCCTGCTTACCTCGGCTGCCTGCTGGTAGTCCTTTGCCGGGACCACTATCAGGTCGGCCATGGCGCTTTGAGACAAGGTTGCCCGACTTGCGGGATCGCCGTCGGGCACGAGGTAGACGAATGCCAGTTGTAGCTTTGACACGATACCTCCTTTCCGAAACCAACTGTACACGCACTTGAAGGTGAAGGAACCAGAAACCTGCGGCACTGCCGCAGCTAGGAGATTCTGGCATTTGCCCGGGGTGCTGTCAAGGATGACAGGCGGCACCATTGACACTGAGTGTCTCATGCGTAGTGGCCGAGCCGATACTGTATCGTGTTAGTGGGTGGGGGTTGTGGGGCGCGCCTGCCATGTAGTATCATCATGCCGAAAAGGGGGACGCAGCACACCCTCTACCTCAGTGACTACGTCCTCGCCTCCTGTTGGCACCCGAAGCTGCGTACCTCAGGCTACTTTGAGAGGAGGTGCGCTATGGCCGACTACGATGCCATTGTTGTAGGCGCAGGCCACAACGGGCTCACCGCGGCAACGGTCCTCGCCAGGAATGGCCTTTCCGTTCTCTGTGTGGAGAAGAACAACTGGCCTGGAGGCATGGCGGCCACCAGGGAGCTGTTCAGCGGGTTCAAACACAATGTGGGCGCCTGGGGCATGCTCGTCTTCCGTGACCAGATGCTCAAGCTCCTGGAGCTTGACAAGTACGGCCTGGAGTTGATGAGGCCCCGTACCTCGTACTGCGTTTACGGCGCGCCCGAGGACGTCTGTTTCATCGGGTACACCGACGTGAACGAGATCACCCAACACCTGATGAACGACCACGGGCCGGACGCCATGGAAAGCCTGGCCGGTCTGTACAACTACCTGCAGAAGTTCAAGGCGGTGGTAGACCAGGAATTGTTCAAGCCGCCCACGCCGCTCGATACGCTCATCGCCAATGCGCCGGATGCGGAGACGAGGGAGATGCTCCTGAGGACCGTCTACGGCAGCGCCATCGACGTGCTCCGCCAGTTCTTCCCCGATCCAAAGAAGCACCGCCTTATCCAGGGCTCGCTGTGTGCCTCGGCGATCGACGGCACCCACATGAGCCCATTCTCGCCCGGCAGCGGGCTGTCCCTGGCGTACCACTACACCATGGGCGACGCTTACGACTTCCGCACCCCTAGGGGCGGCATCGGGGCCCTCTCGAAGGCGCTGGTGGAATCACTGGAGGACCACGGTGGCAAGGTGCAGTACGGGACACCGGTCAAGCGCTTCCTGATAGAGAACGGGGAGACCGCTGGAGTGGAGCTCAAGAGCGGCGAGAAGATCAGTGCCAGGGTGGTGCTGTCCAGTCTGGATGCCCACGCCACGTTCCTGCGTATGGTCGGTGAAGACAGGCTCCCCTCCGATTTCGTGCAGGGGGTGAAGGAGATCGAGTACAGGAACGGCTATCTTCAGATACACATGACGGTCAAAGAGCTGCCCGAGTTCACGGGGCATCTCGCCTTCACCAACGAGAACAACATCCGCTGGCTGATGGCCTACATCCCGTCGCCGGAGCACATCGCCCGCCACTGGGAGCAGTACCGGCGCGGCCAGGTGCCGGACGACCCGCTGGCGTACTGTGCCTTCCCCAGCGTCAACGACCCTACCCTGGCTCCCCAGGGCTACCACACCTGCACCATCTTCTCGCCTTACTTTCCGTACGACGTCCCGGAGGGCAAACTCAAGGAGATGAGCATGCTGATGGCCGACCGGGCCATCGACCAGATCGCCAGGCGCGCCCCCAATTTCCGCGATGCCATTATGGACAAGGCTGTGCTGACTCACCGGTGGTTCGAGAACACCTACGGCGTCACCGGGGGCGACTACGCCAGTGGGCTGCTTCACCCCGGCCAGATGTGGCACAGGCGTCCCGTCGTCGGCTGGGCCAATTACCGGACACCGATTGAGAACCTGTTCATGTGTGGTTCCGGTTGCCACCCCGGCCCCGGCATAACCTGCGTGCCGGGCTACAACGGCGCCAACGAAGTGCTGAAGGACTGGAAGGGGTAGGATAGCGGCTGGTGCCGGTTCGCTGATGGGCGTGGGCCGGGATCGGCGCAGCGCCATGCCGCGCGCCGGAGAGAAAGGAGCCGAAGTAAGATGAAGGTGGTGGCGATCAACGGCAGTCCCAGGATGGACCAGGGAAACACGGCCAAGATTCTGGGCCCGTTCCTCGAAGGCATGAGGGAGGCGGGAGCGGAGGTTGAGCTGTTCTATACCAGGCAGTTGAAGATCAACCCGTGCCTGGGTCAGTTCACTTGCTTCTTCAAGACGCCCGGCAATTGCTCCCAGAAGGACGATATGCAGACCCTCCGGCCAAAGCTGCGCAATGCCGATGTATGGGTGCTGGCCAGTCCGGTCTACCTTGACGGCGTGACCGGCCCCATGAAGAACCTGATGGACCGCACCCTGCCGCTCTTGCAGCCGTTCCTGGAGATGCGGGACGGCCATACGCGGCATCCGCTATGGGAAGGAGTCAAGCGGGGCAAGGTGGTGCTGGTGTCAGTCTGCGGGCTGTGTGAGATGGACAACTTCGACCCGATGGTGGCGCACATCAAAGCCTTCTGCAAGAACCTGGACCGTGAGTTCGCCGGGGCCCTGCTGCGGCCTAACGGTGCCTACTTGAAGGAGATGGCGGAGATGGGCCTGCCCCTGGACGACATCTTCGAGGCAGCCAGAGAGGCAGGCCGACAACTGGTGCGGGACGGTGAGATGTTGCCTGAAACGCTCGGGGTCATCAGCCGCGACATTATGACCGCTGAGGAGTTCGTGGAAGGCGCCAACCCGACTATCCAGCAGATGCTCGACGCTGCGG
>QMOF01000206.1 GCA_003650185.1 Chloroflexota bacterium
CCCTGTTCAACCCGACATCAGTGGCCGTTGCCGGGGCCGCTCCCGGCAAGGCAGGACAGCTATTCCTTGACAGCATACTGGCCTCGGGCTTCAGGGGCAACGTCTACGCCATCAACCCCAAAGGGGCCGAAGTGTCCGGTGTGCGTGCATATACCAGCATTGGAGAGGTGCCGGGACCGGTCGACTACCTGGTCTGCTGCATACCGGCCCCTGCGGTGCCGCAGTTGATCAAGGACTGCGCGGCCAAGGGGGTGAAGGCAATCTCCATATTCACCGCAGGCTTCTCAGAGAGTGGTTTGGAGACAGGCAGGCAGCTAGAGGCGGAGGTCTCCCGGCTGGCCCGGGCCACCGGGGTGCGGATCATTGGGCCAAACTGCCTCGGGGTGTACTGTCCCAGAGCGGCACTCTGTTTTGCCACCGATTTCCCCAGCGAGCCGGGCCGGGTGGCGCTCATCGGCCAGAGCGGTGGCAATACGTCCTACCTCATCCGGGCGGCCGCCCACAGGGGTGTCCGCTTCAGCAAGGCCATCTCCTACGGCAACGCCTGCGATGTGAATGAGTGCGATCTGCTGGAATACCTGGCCCAGGACAGCGAGACCGAGGTGGTAGCAGCCTACATCGAAGGGGTCAGGGACGGACGCCGCTTCTACCGGGCCATCAGGGAGCTGTCAAAGGTGAAGCCTGTGCTGGTGCTCAAGGGCGGCTATACCTCGGTGGGAGGCGAAATAGCCGCTTCGCACACCGGGGCGCTGGCCGGGTCGGCCAACGTGTGGGGCAGCCTGCTGGAGCAGGCGGGGGCGGTGCAGGCATACAGCCTGGAGGAGATGGTCGACCTGCTGGTCACCTTCGCCCTCATGCCTCACCCCAAGGGCAGGCGGGCGGGTGTGTTCGGAGGTGGCGGCGGCGCCAGCGTCCTGGCTACCGATGAGTTGGCCAGGGCCGGGTTTGCTATACCCGCCCTGCCGCTCAAGCTAAGGGAAGAGATTGCTGGTCTCTTCGGCACCACCGCCGGAATGATTCTCAGGAACCCCATTGACCTGTCCATGGTCGGCTACGGCCAGGGCTTCTACAACATCGTCAAGAGGTTGCTCACCTTTGATGACGGTGACTGGCTGGACTTCGCACTGGTACATGCCGGTTTCGGCCAGGCCGCCTGGTTCTCTGCATCCGCCTTCGAGAGAGAGATCGAGCTCTTTCGCGACTTCATCACCAGGATCTACGGCGAGGCCGAGAAGCCCCTGGCCCTGGTGCTCCAGTTCCTCATCACCAGTTGGGACTGGCAGAAGGCCCTCGACGTGCAGCGGGGCTGCAGCGAGGCGGGCATGCCGGTATACCACTCCATGGCCGGCGCAGCCAACGCCATCGACAAGTTCCTGCGCTACCACGAGAGGCGACAGGCGGCCACCAGCCAGGGGTGAGGGGTGGAGAGGCACGGCCCCGCATCACAGCCGGCGCCGGGTGCGGGACTCTGACTCCCCGGCGGCCTTCTCTTCCGCCTTCAACTTCTCTATCTTGTCCTCCGAGTAACCGAGTACGTCCCGGAGCACCTCCTTGGTATGCTGTCCAAGCATCGGAGGGGGCAGGTGCGCCCGCTCACCCTCGTCCGCGTACTTGATGGGGCACTCAATCCCCTTGATCTCACCACACACCGGATGGTGCATTGTCACGATGGTCTTGTTATGAGCTATCTGCGGGTCGTTCACCACCTGGTCAAGAGTGTGGACGGGGGCAGCCGCGATGTCCTCCAGATGCATAAGCTCGAGCCAGTCCTCGGTATCCGCCTGCTGCAAGCCTTCCTCTAGCAGGTCTTCCAGCTCTTTCTTGTTCTCGAACCTCTTGTCCACCGTGTTGAATCTGGGGTCATCTATCATCCACTCCTTGCCGATCAGCCGCGCGATGCGCGGCCAGCTTGGGCCGAGGACAAGATAGCCGTTCCTGGTGCGGAAGATGCCCAGCATGGGCGCTGTCGGATGCCGCGATCCCTGAGCTTTCGGCACCTCACCGGTTATGAAGTACGGCTGGAAATTGAAACTGAGTAGGTACATCACGGCGTCCAGCATATTGACTTCTACCCTCCGCCCCACTCCGGTGCGCTCCCTCTCAAAGAGGGCCGCTGTGATCCCGTTTGTGGCGAAGAACCCGGCAGCCAGGTCAGCAATGGGAATGGGTACCCTCATCGGCCTGCCCGGCTCTCCACACAGGCTGTAAACACCGCTCAGCCCCTCAGCCATGTCATCGTAGGCGGGATAGTCCCGGTACGGACCCGAGGGACCGTAACCTGTTATGGAGCAGGAGACGATGCGGGGATTGACCTTTCTCAGAGTCTCGAAGTCAGCCCCCAGCCTTTCCAGGACGCCCGGCCTGAAGTTGTCGAAGACCACGTCCGATACCCTGACCAGGTCATAGAATGCCTGCTTGCCCATCCCGGTCTGAAGGTCGAGTGTCACGCTCTTCTTGTTCCTGCCAAGGGCCAGTTGGTAGAAGCTTAGCCCCTTCAGCTTGGGCGCAGCATCTCTGGTCATATCTCCTATGCCGGGCATCTCAATCTTGATCACCTCGGCACCCAGGTCGCCAAGGAGCTGGCTGCCGGAAGGACCGGCAACCGCTGCGGTCAAGTCCACCACCCTCACCCCACCAAGCACACTGGCAACTCCCATGTAGTCCTCCTGCACCTGCTCGTTGGAGCTATACTCCGTCGACCTGCTTTGAAGTCACAGGCACAAACTCTATGCCTCCGTCTATTTCAAACAGCTTGCCCGTAACCCAGTCGGAAGCCGACGACGCCAGGTATATCGCCGCCAGGGCTATGTCCTCGGGGAGGCCCATCCGCTTCAATGGCGTGCCGTCGATAATCCTGTCCTTCAACGGCTCAAGCACCGGGGCGCTGCCCTCCGTTAACACGCCACCCGGGAGAATGGCGTTCACCCGAACGTAAGGCGCCAGCTCCCAGGCAAGCGTCCGGGTCAGAGAGTTGACCCCGGCCTTGGCCACCCCGTAGGCGATCATCCCAAGGCTGGGGATCTGGGACTCCCGGCTTGAGATGCTGATGATGGAGCCCGACTTCTGCTCCAGCATCACCACTCCCACGGCCTTGCTGCACAGGAAGGCACTGGTCAGGTTTTCGATCAGCATGGCATCCCAGGCCCGCCTGCTGGTCTGGAGCGCCGGTCTGAAGATAGCGGACCCGGCGTTGTTCACCAGTATGTCGATGCGGCCAAAATGGTCCCTGGTACTTTCCACCATGCCGGCCACCTGGTCTTCGTCGCGAACGTCGCAGGCCACGGCGAGAGCGCGCCGGCCTGTGCCCCGAACCTCCTCGGCCACCGTATGCGCCGACTCGGCGTTCTGATCGACGCAGGCGACGTCGGCCCCGGCCTCGGCGAAGGCCGTGGCAATACCCTTGCCAATCCCCCTCCCGGCGCCTGTGACGATAGCCACCTTCCCCTTCAGAGAGAACCTGTCCAGGACCATTGAGGAAGTCACGCTCCTTTCTGTTGCTCGGTGTCCCGGCCCGCCATGATCCAGAGCGACGACAGCAGGCTTCCCCCACTATAGGCAGGGCGCGCCACGCAGTCAAACGCGGGCCGCTCCCATGACTGTCAGCGTTTGGTCAGCATGACACCACAACAAACCCAACCCCGCTTTCCCAGCAAGTCTGAAAGATGGCGGCTACTGCTCCTACCCAGGCGCCGATGGTGGGAGGGGCGAGGGCAAAGGGTATAATGACGTTATGCAGGTCAGACTGAGCCTGGTGCCACTTCTACTTGCTGTCCTTCTCATACTGCCGAGCTGTGTCTCTCCTCCTCACACCGCCAGGGTCGTCCGGGTCATTGATGGGGACACCATCGTGATATCGGGCCAGTATCGGGTGAGGTATATCGGCATCGACGCCCCCGAGGACGGTGAGCCCTACTACGAGGAAGCGACAGAGTATAATCGCTACCTGGTGGGCGGAAAGACCGTTGAGATGGAGACCGATGTCACCGACAAAGACCGCTACGGCAGGCTGCTGAGGTACGTATACGTGGACGGGACCTTCGTCAATGCGGAGCTGGTCAGGCAAGGCTACGCCACAGTCTATCCCAGGGACCGCTTCCCGGACAACAGGTATCACGACAGGCTGCTTGAGGCCCAGAGCGAAGCGCAGGCAGCGCGCAAAGGGATATGGGCCGCAGACTAGCTTGCCAGCCCGCCTCAACCGGTCTTATAGCGGCCATCCCAGGCTTTCAAAAAGTCCTACCATTCGCAGCCCGAGATAGAACATCACCACCACGAAGACCGTCCTCAG
>QMOF01000207.1 GCA_003650185.1 Chloroflexota bacterium
CTGTCCTGTAGCGTGGTGGCCAGCCGCTGTAGCAGATCGATGTCCTCGTCCCTGCCTCTGCCGCGCGTGATGTCCGTCAGTATCTGCAGCATACGCTTCAAGCCTTCGCGACAGGGAAGGCACTTGCCGCAGGACTCCTCTTGCAGAAACTCGATGAAGTACCTGGCCAGGTCAACCATGCAGGTGTTTTCGTCAGTGACAATCATGCCGCCAGACCCCATCATGGATCCGACCTTGGTCAACTCATCAAAGTCTACGGGCAGGTCGAGAAGGCTCTCCGGAATGACTCCTCCGGAGGGCCCGCCGGTCTGGACGGCCTTGAACTTCTTCCCTCCGGCGATGCCACCTCCGATATCGTAGACGATCTCCCGCAGGGTCATACCCATGGGCACTTCCACCAGGCCAGTGTTGTTCACCCTGCCCACCAGCGAGAATATTTTCGTTCCTTTGCTGCCGTTAGTGCCGATCTTGCTGTACCAGTCGGCGCCCCTGGAGATTATGAGCGGCACGTTGGCCCAGGTCTCAACATTGTTCAAGTTGGAGGGCCGGTCATATAGACCCTTCTCCGAGGTATGCGTGTACTTCGCCCTCGGCTCGCCCACTTTTCCCTCGAGCGATGCCATCAAGGCTGTCGATTCGCCGCACACGAAAGCCCCACCGCCGCGGCTCACCGTCACGTTGAAATCAAAGCCGCTGCCCAGGATGTCCTTGCCCAGCAACCCGTACTCTTCCGCCTGCTTGATAGCCGTAGCGACGTTCTGCACTGCCATGGGGTACTCGTTTCGAACGTAAACATAACCCACGTGCGCCCCGATGGCGTAAGCCCCGATGACCATGCCTTCCAGGACGCTGTGGGGATTGCCTTCCATCAGGCTTCTGTCCATGTACGCTCCAGGATCGCCCTCGTCGCAGTTGCAGATGACATACTTGACATCGCCTTCTGCCTTCCGCACCGATTCCCACTTTCTGCCGGTAGGGAAGCCGCCACCGCCCCGCCCCCGCAGCCCGGAGCGCTTGACCTCATCGATTATCTGATCCGGTTTCATCTGGGTCAGGGCCTTGCTCACGGCAGCGTACCCGCCGATGGCCAGGTAGTCCTCTATCGAGGTAGGGTCGATCTTGTTGTTATTGTCAAGGAGCAGGCGCATTTGTTTCTTGTAGAATGGCACCTCGCTTTCCTTGACAAACCGCTCTCCGGTGTTGGGGTCGGTGTAGAGAAGCCTTTCGATAATCCCGCCTTCCAGTATGGTCTCCGAGATTATCTCCGGGACATCTTCTATCTTGACGCGCTGGTAGAATATGCCCTGCGGGTAGATGGTGAGCAGCGCCCCTCGCTCGCAAAAGCCGGGACAGCCCGTAGCCCTCACTTCTACCTTGTCTGCGAGTCCCTGCTTCTCTACCTCGTTTCTGAAAGCAGCCACCAAGTCAAGGCAACCGTAGGCCAGGCAACCGGCACCGGCGCATATGGCAATAGTGCGCTTCTCGGGATTCCTTTTGCCTACTATGGACTTCCTTAGCTCTTCCAGTTCCTGGGCTGACTTCAATCTAGTCATCTCTCGACCGCGTCACTCGTACTTGGCCAGCAGGGGGCTGACTTTGTCGCTCGTCATTTGCCCGTGATATTCGTCGTCGACCAGGACCATTGGCCCAAGGGCGCAGCAACCGACGCAGTTGACTGTCTCCAGGGTGAACCGGAGATCGTCGGTGGTCTCACCACGCTTGATACCCAGGTCAAGCTCCATCTTCTCTGCCACCCTGGCTCCTCCTCTGACGTGGCAGGCTGTGCCGAGACACACCTTGATTGTGTGACGGCCTCTTGGCTGAAGGCTGAAAGCCTTGAAGAAGGTGGCTACGCTGTACACCTGGCTCACAGGAATGCTCATGACACAGCTTACTTCCTGGAGAGCCTCCTTGGGCAGATAGCGGTACTCAGCCTGAACGTCTTGCAGTATGGAGACGAGCTGCCCTGCGTCACCGTTGTATCTGTCCACTATGTCCTTTATGTTCGCTGCCACCTAAGCCTCCGCTTTCTTCTTGAGCTTCTCGTACTCGGCCGTCACTCGTTCCTGTATCCGGTCTATCTCTTCCTCGTGCAGGTGGCGGAACCGCCCCTGCGGCGACAGATAATCGCGCACCGGCCGCAGTTTGGGGAAGTCCATGCTAAGCTTATAGCTGCCGTTTTCCACTTCGTAGAGGGGGAATACCCCTGTCTCAACGGCTAGGCGTCCTATCCTGATAGTCAAGTCCGTGGCATGGCGCCAGCCGGTGGGGCAGACCGACAGCACATGCAGGTATGCCGGACCAGGGATGGCCACGGCTTTCTTTACCTTCTCAATCAAATCGAAGGGATAGCTGGGACAGGCTGTGGCCACGTAAGGGATGTTGTGGGCCACGGCAATCGCCGGCAGGTTCTTCTTCCACCTGGTCTGTCCGATGCTGACCTTCCCTGCCGGAGAAGTGGTGGTGGAGGCGCCGTAGGGAGTGGCGCTGGAGCGCTGGATGCCAGTGTTCATGTAGGCTTCGTTATCGTAGCAAACGTACAGGAAATTGTGGCCACGTTCCCAGGCACCTGACAGGGCCTGGAGGCCGATGTCGCTGGTGGCCCCGTCGCCTCCCATGGCCACCACCTTGGGACTGTCACCCCTCTTGCCTTTGGCGTTGAGTATCTTCAGCGCTGCTTCAACTCCTGACGCGACGGCAGAGGCGTTCTCGAACAGGGTATGTATCCAGGGTACCCGCCACGAGGTGGTGGGATATGGTGAGGACACAATCTCCATGCAGCCGGTAGCGTTTGAAATGATCACGTTTCTGCCGAGTGTCTTGGTGACCAGCCTCACTGCCAGGGCTTCGCCGCAACCGATGCAGGCGCGGTGGCCGGGCGCGAAAAAGTCCTTCTGGGGCAGGAGTCTCGGAACATATATGGCGTAAGTCTCCATGCGCTACCTGATCCCTGTAATCTGCGGTACCGCTTCGGCCCCTTTGTCGGCGGCTTCCCGTCCTCTCGACACCATCTGCTTGAACTCTGCCACGGCGATTTCTCTGCCTCCCAGACCGCCTATGAAACCGACCACCTTGGGCCTCTTCTGCTCGGCATACAAGGCGGCTCTCACTTCGGAGCAAACCGGCCCCGGCGGGCCGCCGAACGATATGCACCGGTCGAGGACTATGAGCACCTCGGCATTGGCCACCGCCTGGCGCAGCTCTTCAAAGGGGAACGGCCGCCACAGGCGCAGCCTGATCAGACCGACCTTCTCCCCCTTCTTCCTCAGTTCGTCCACTGCCACCATGGCCGTTTCGCTGAAGCTGCCCATGGTCAGGAGAAGAACTTTGGCGTCATCTGTGTGATAATGCTCCACCGGACTATAATGACGGCCGCTGAGCTTGCCATATTCTTTCCAGGCTTTCAGGATTACCTGTTTGGTTGCCAGGAAAGCATCATGTTGCGCCTTCTTTACCTCTGCGTATACGGCCGGCATGGCGAAGGCGCCCATGGTTACCGGTCTATCGCAGTCCAGGGAATACGGGTGCTTGTATGGGGGCAGGAACTTGTCGACCTGACTCTTCTCCAGGAGCACCAGGGGCTCCACCACGTGAGACAAGTGGAAGCCGTCCAGGTGCACCATTACCGGGAACAGCACCTTGGGGTCTTCGCCGATGCGGAAGGCGCACAGCGTGAGATCGAAAGCCTGCTGGCCGTTCTCGGCAAAAACCTGGATCCAACTGGTGTCCCGGACCGCCATGACATCTGAATGATCGCCCCATACGCTGAGGGGTGCCGAAAGGGCCCTGTTGGCGACCGCCATGACGATGGGCAGGCGCATCGAAGAGGCCACGTACACCACCTCGTGCATCAACTCCAGTCCCTGGCCCGCCGTGGCGGTGAATGTTCTGGCACCAGTTGCCGATGAGCCCAGGCAGGCGCTCATAGCGGAGTGCTCGGACTCCACCGGGATGTACTCGGCGTTCAGCTCGCCGTCCGCCACCATCTCCGCCAGTCGCTCCACGATGTGGGTCTGGGGGGTAATGGGGTAGGCGGCGACTACATCGGCATCCGCCAGCTTTACCGCCTCAGCTACTGCGTGGGAGCCTTCCATCCCTATCATTTCCATCGCCCTACTCCTCCGGCTCCATGTGAATAGCCTGCGTCCAACATTCCCTGGCGCAGATGCCGCAGCCCTTGCAGTAGTACAAGTCAGCCTCAAAGTAGCCCCCGGGGCCCTGGCGGATGCA
>QMOF01000208.1 GCA_003650185.1 Chloroflexota bacterium
ACCTGGCTGTACGGATTTTATTTGACATAATGGCGACCGGATTGACATAAACCGTTGACGTAACCTAGTTATGACAGCGACCAGACTGTATTCCACAGAAGAGACCAAAGAACATGCGCTGCTGGTTGGCGTGGAGCCAAAGGGGAGCAAAGACAGGTGGCCCATAGAGGACTCCATCGCCGAATTGGCCAGCCTAGCCCACACCGCCAATGTCGAGGTATTGGCTACAGTGACACAACGGCTGGACAAGGCCTCACCGTTCTCGTACGTAGGCAAAGGCAAGTTGCGAGAACTGGTGGCTCTTCGTGATGAGCTAAGGTACAACGTGGCCATCTTTGACGATGAGCTCACGCCGCAACAGCAAAGGCACCTGGAGGAGGCACTGCAGGTCAAGGTGATAGACCGGACTGCCTTGATCCTGGATATCTTCGCCAAGCATGCTCATACCCGCGAAGGTCAACTCCAGGTGGACCTAGCCCAGAGCCAGTACCTGCTGCCTCGGCTGGCCGGGCAGTGGAGCCACCTGGAAAGGCTTGGCGGCGGCATAGGTACCAGAGGGCCGGGCGAGACACAATTGGAAACGGACAGGCGCCTGGTCCAGCAAAGAATTGAACGTCTGAGGCGAGAGATCGAAGACGTGCGAAAGCATCGTGCCCTGTACCGGAAGCAGCGCAAGCGCAGCGGTATTCCTGTTGTGTCGTTGGTTGGCTACACCAATGCCGGGAAGAGCACCTTGCTCAATACACTCACGGAGGCTGACGTGGCCGTCGAGGACAAGCTGTTCGCCACGCTCGACCCGGTAACCCGCCGGTTGATGCTGCCCAACCGCAAGTGGGTGCTGGTCACTGACACGGTAGGTTTCATACACAAGCTGCCACCTCTGGTGGTGGCTGCCTTCAGGGCCACACTCGAAGAGCTGGACGAGGCTGACCTGATTCTCCACGTCGTTGACGTGACCCACAAGAATGCCGCCGAGCAGTGCCAGACGGTAGAGGATATCCTTCATGAGCTTCAGTTAGGTGCCAAGCCACGGCTTACCGTCCTCAATAAGATCGACCTGGTGAGCGGCGAGCACCCCGAGATGCTGTCACGACAGGGGGCAGCGGCGCAGCGAGACATGCTGGCGATATCAGCGGCGAAGGGTTGGGGTATTGACAGACTCCTGGCATCAGTGTCGGAGAGGCTGGATAGGGAGAGGGGGGAATAGGGATCTGGAGGCGAGTCGTATTATGTCAACAGCTTGACAAAGCTGTCATTGAGTGGTATTGTCGTAAAACCTATGTTATGCGACGCTATGGACTGAGCACTCGCAGGCTCCCGTGACCATCAACGAGGCAATACACCAGTTCATTGAGTATCTTGAGATCGAGAAAGATTTCTCGCCGCTCACAGTCGACGCGTACCAACGCTACCTCACCAGGTTCTCCACGTGGGTCGCTGAGGGCTCCCGGCGCGAGTCCGTGGAGGACATCGACCTTGAATTGATCAGACAATTCAGACTTCACTTGGCCCGCCTCACCACACCGACGGGCGACCGTCTCAAAAAAGTGACTCAGAGATATCACCTCATAGCGCTGAGGGCACTCATGCGCTACCTATCAGTGCAGCGTGGGATGGCTGTGCTAGCTCCAGACAAGATAGAGCTGCCCAAGGCAGCGCCTAGGACTGTCACATTTCTGGGCCCTGGTGACCTGGAGAGCCTGTTCAGGGTACCGGACACGGCTCAACTGCCTGGGATACGAGATCGAGCCATCCTCGAGACATTGTTCAGTACCGGGCTCAGGGTATCCGAACTGGCCCGTCTCAACCAGACCGACATCGATCTGGAGGGCAGAGAACTGGGTGTGATCGGCAAGGGAAGGAAGCCGAGGGTGGTCTTCCTATCAGACTCTGCAGTCGAATGGATAGCCCGCTACCTTGAGTCTCGCGAGGACTGCTTCAAGCCTTTGTTCATCCGGCACAGCGGCGCCATAGATCCGGCCAAGGGAGGTGAGAGAATGCGGCTGACCCCAAGGTCCATCCAGCGTATAGTGCGGAAGTATGCCAGGATAGCCCGTGTGCCAGTCAAGACCACTCCTCATACCCTAAGACATACCTTTGCCACTGACCTGCTCATTGCCGGCGCGGACATCCGCTCAGTTCAGGAGATGCTTGGCCATCAGAGCATCACTACTACGCAGGTGTACACACACGTTACCGACAGGCATCTAAAGGAAGTACACAGGTCCTTTCATGGCAAGAGTAAGGAGCGCAGAGAGCACTAGGGTACGCCGGGCGCGCTGGCATCGTCAGCCCAGAGCACGCTGCGGAGTCCGCTGCCCTGTAACATGACAACCCTCGCCATGGTTATGTCAATCGAGCCTTCCCCCAGTGGCCCAGCAGCAAGACTGAATGCTCTTCCTCGGTCTGCCGGGGCTGCTATTCGGTATCAGTGCAAACAGAGGCAGCAACACCAGTCAACGCCAGCACCAGGGCCACAGCTTGAAGCCGAAATTGACAGGCTGTCACAGAGTGGCGTACTGTAATATACGTCCGACACATCATGCCGATCTGCCCAGAGCCTCGTAAAGGATGTCACGCCACTACTGGGACCGCCTCGTTGAGTAGCATGTTTGCGTACCGCAGGCCAGTGGTACCGCCGTTTAGACCCCAAAAGCTGGAAAAGGAGTAGCAGGATGGTAGGTATAGTTTCGTATGGTGCTTACATTCCGATATACCGACTGAGCCGGGATACACTCTCGGCCGTCTGGGGAAAGTCTCTAGGACGGGGAGAAAGGGCCGTGGCCAATGCTGACGAAGACAGCATTACTATGGCAGTGGAAGCAGTTGTGGACTGCCTCACCGACTTAGACCGTCAGGGTGTCGACGCGCTGTACTTCGCCACCACCACACCACCGTACAAAGACAAGCAGTCAGCAAGCATAATCCGAGCTGCCACTGATCTCAGAGAAGATGCGTCGACCATGGACTTCGGGCACTCCCTCAGGTCCTGCACCAACGCCTTGACAGCAGCCAGCAATGCTATCAAGGCAGGAGAGGCCAGAAGGGTTATGGTAGCTGCCTCTGAGTGCCGGGTACCGGCGCCGAACTCCGAGTTTGAGCCTGTGTACGGAGACGGAGCGGCTGCGTTCCTGCTCGGCGATTCGGATGTCGCCGCCAGCATCGAGGGAAGCTACACCATTTCCAGTGAGTTCATCGACGTATGGCGCAAGGAGACCGACACCTACGCCTGGGCCTGGGAAGACCGGTTCACCAGGGACGAAGGCTATGAGAAGATCCTGCCCCAAGCTATAAGGGCCCTGATGCAGAAGTACAACCTGGCTCCGAAGGACTTCACCAAGGCCATCTTCTATGCTCCCGATGCCAGGTCGCACACGGCAATAGCCAGAAAGATCGGCCTCGACCCCAACACCCAGGTGCAACAACCTCTGTTTGACTCGGTGGGCGACACAGGCTGCGCCTTCGCCCCCATGATGCTGGTCGCTGCTCTGGAGGAGGCCAGACCTGGCGACAGGCTCCTCTTCGCCTCGTATGGTGATGGCGTCGATGCCTACGTCTTGCAGGTGACAGAGGAGATAGAGAAGACCAGGAACAGACGTGGGATAAGACGTCACCTGGCCTCGAAAATGGACCTCTCCAACTACGGCGTGTATCTGCAAATGCGCAACATGATGGAATGGGCGCCGAGTCTGCGCCCTACGCGGCGGTCTGCTCTTTCTTTTGTGTGGAGAGATCGGAAGATGTTCTACGGGCTGTACGGTCAGAAGTGCAGGAGTTGTGGCCACATTCAGTACCCTAAGCAGCGGCTTTGCATCTACTGTCAGGCCAGGGACAACTTCGACGAAATAAGGCTGTCTGATAAGAAGGGCAAGCTGTTCACCTACAGCATAGACGAGCGCGCCAGAGAGATAATACTGCCGATGGTCAGAGGGGTGATCGATCTGGAAGGCGGTGGCAGGTACTATTCCTCACTGACCGACCGGGATCCGGAGAAGATCGATGTCGGTATAGACATGGAACTGACCTTCAGGCTGGTCTTTGACGGAGTGAAAGAGGGATCGGGCTTTCGCAACTACACCTGGAAGGCCCGACCCGTAAGATGTTAGGAGATGGTGGAGATGGCAGAAAGCATAAGAGATAAGGTAGCCATTATAGGTATGGGTTGCCCTGCATGGGGTGAGAGATGGGACTCGGACATTTTCGACCTCATC
>QMOF01000209.1 GCA_003650185.1 Chloroflexota bacterium
CCAGCGTGACGAACTCACCCTCGCTCACCTCCACACCTTCGGGCAGAGTGATGGTGATCTCCTTGCCGGCCTTGTTCACCAGGGTGACGGTATCGCCGTCGACGGTGATCGCCACGCCGACCAGGTGGCTCCGTACCGGCTGGTCGGGGATGACCATCACCTTCAGCGCGATGCGGTCAGCGGCTGGCTTCGCTAGTAACACAGCCACCCGGGTGGCCCCTTCAACGTAGAGATGACCGTCCTCGGACTCAGCAAGCTCGGCCCATGTCTGCCACGGTGGAAGAAAGGTGGGAATGTGGTATGTGGTATCCGCGTTCACGTTTATCGGCTCGTCGTCCACCAGGTTGATGATGCCGTTGCCGTCCGCGCCTATCTCCACGCTGTCTACCTTGCCGAAAACACCCCGCGTCCCCTCATCGGTAGCCTCGTCGGCTGCTGCCATGCCCGTGGTGCCCAGCACAAGGCCGGCAGCCAGGAGCATGGTGGTGATAACTAGCAAAATCTTGCTCATCGGTGCACCTCCTTTTAGACCACGTAGATCACAGTCAGAATCTCACTTGCCTGGTTCCCCTCGTAGTCGCTGGCCACGACCTCGATCAGGTTGGGGCCCTCATCGAGACCAACGAGGGTACTGAAGTTGCCAGTAGCATCGACCTCCACCAGGATGCCGTTCACGCTCACCACGGCATCGGGCTCAGTCACACCAGCCACCTCAGTCTCGAAGGTGTAGACAGTGCTCTCGTCCTGAGGTGTTGTCACCACAAGTTCAAGCCCGCTCTCCGCGGTGCCATTGCCAGCGCAGGCAGCAGGCAGAGCCACCGCGAGGGCAACAAGTAGGCCCACTCCTGCCATCAACCACCTCTTCTTCACCGCAGCACCTCCTTTCATTCATTAACACACCTCTGTACCATTTTCTGACATTGATAACGTACCGGACCCAAAAAGGTTAGCTCCCAACCGCAGCCTCAGCTGAAATGACTAGGGCCGGTGGCCAAGGTTGTAAAGCCTGGCAACAGGCATGTCAACTCCCGTTGCGCGGCACCGCAACCGCCGGTTGACTGTGGAGCGGGCATGTTCTGGGGCGTCATTCCTACGAAACTGGGAGTTGGGCAGGCTGAAGCGTTAGGCTGCAACGGGTGAGGGCGCTCCTGTATGTTCCAACGCGGAGCCATCGATTAGCTTGCCGTCCTCCATCGTGTCGAAGTCCGCCGCACTTCAGACTGAATCCTCAAACGTGCGGCGGGCCTCACGAGGAAGGCGCCGCCACAAGCGTGGCAGTGGTCGCTCTTTGTTCGCTGCCACGGAAGTAAACGATCTCTACCTCATCTCCAACCTGATAGCCATGTATTACCAGCCGCATTTCCTCAGCAGAGCCCACTTCCTGGCCGCCGATGCTGGTGACGACATCATAAGGCTGCAGACCGGCGTCGTCTGCCGGCGTCCCCCTGTAGACCGCATAGATAAGCACGCCACTGTCTACTGCCAGGTTGTATCGGGCCCGCACCACTGGAGTAACAGTGAGCATACTGACCCCAAGGTAGGGACGCCTTACCTGCCCTTCTGCTATCAAGTCCGCTATCACCGGGATGGCGGTGTCGGTGCTTATGGCAAAGCCGATATTCTCTGCGCCACTGGCTATAGCCACATTGATCCCGACCACCTGGCCAGCCATGTTCACCAGCGGTCCACCACTGTTCCCGTGGTTGATGGCCGCATCGGTCTGGATAAGGTCATAGAGGACTACCCCGGTCTCCAGTTCGATCGACCGGCCCAGGTTGCTCACCACGCCGGCGGTCCAGGTGGGTCCGCCAGGCAGGGCCAGGGCGTTGCCCACGGCGACCACCGGGTCAAGCTCGTTGAGCTGCTCCAGGGAGTCGCTGAGAAAATGCAGATAGGGCAGGTCACCGGCGTCGATCCTGACCACCGCCAGGTCGGTCTGCGGATCCGTGGTAATGCTGGTTGCCTCAAAAACTCTCCCGTCGCTCAGGGTTACGGTCACCTTCTGCGCATCTTCGACCACGTGGTTGTTGGTCACAATGTAGCCATCGGGGCTGACGATCACCCCGGTCCCGGCGCCTGTCTGCGGTATGGCCTGGTAGAAGAAGTTGTAGCTTACGCTCTCGGTAACGATAGAGACCACCGCAGGCGCCACCTTGTCCACCAGCTCCGCAGTGTCAAGCTCAGTACCGATCTCCGTGTCTACGTAAGGAGGCGGCTCCCCTTCATAAGCGGCTACCTGAGCAGCGGCACCGGAGCCGGAATCGTTGAGAGTAAGCCCGGTATCAGTGGATGAACTTGTGCCGCTGTTGAAGATCTGGCCCGAACTTGCCAGCACACCTACACTTACCAGAAGAACGGCTATTACAGCGAATGCCAGTCTACCCATTCCCCTTTCCTCCTTCCTTGCGTTGCGCCCGAGCCCGACATGGAGGGACTCATGGCGGCCTCAGCTCGACCCCGCGCTTCCCTCTGCTCATTGCCCGCTTCTCCTCTCGAATATGCTCATTACCCGTCCTTCCCCTGGGTTCATCTTCAGAAGCCAGCTATCGCCGCCCAAGCGGAGTTCCAGGCCAACTACCTGCTTTTCAGGCGACGCTACAGATGACAGGAAAGTTGCTCGGCCTATTTCAGCGCCAGCAGCCATAAGCCGCTCGACCCTGGCATCTCTCTGCGCTGCCTCGATGACGTTCTCGATCACTGTCGCCCCGACCCCCCGGGGCTGCACGTACTCCTCGCTACTGACGACCAGGCCGACCCTGGTGACAGTCCTGTTCCGCGTGTCGACCGTGACGGTGCCCAACGGCGCGTCACCGGCAGGACCAGCCAGGTAAACATGGTACAGGTCCTCTGCCCCCGATTTCACCGCAACAGCACGTACGCTGGAGGGATCGAAGCCGTTCTCTGTTAGCAGTATCTGGACTCCCGGGTCTCCCATAGCCAGTTCTTCTGCCAGAGCTACAGAGGACTGCCCCAGCAGCGCCGGTATTCCCAGACACAGGGCGATCACAATTGCCACAGCCACGGCACTGGCGAGCGCCTTCTGCCAGGCAGGCCGCCACAGCAGTCCTGCCAGCCATCCGGCTACTTGCGATTTCGTCTGGCCGGTGGGGTGAACGGTGCGAGGCCCGCGTTCAGGGGCGCGCTCATACAGCACAGACCTGATCTCCGCCCGGGCCCATGCCTTGAAGCCGGGGCGTGGGTCGACGGCTGCCGCCCTCCGGATTGTGCCGGCCACGCACAGCAGAGGCCCCAGCTCAGGTGCATGCCCGGGATAGTCCCGAAGGCAGAGCTCGATACTTTCGCCCCGGGCGATCCGGTCGATACATCGATCAAGTACCTGGGCAAAGACGTGTTCCACCCCCACTTGCCTCCCTGTTCAGGCCAGCCTGGCTGCTCAGAGCCTGCCTCAGCCCCATTCCATTAACAGTAAAACGAAAAAGAGGCTAGAAGGTTAGGTGACAGAGCGGACTGGCTATCTTCCTGAGGGACGCTCGCCCAGCGCGTCTAGGGCGGCACGGTAGCCCTGTGCCAGCTTACTCCTGGCGCTGTCGAACGCAGGTCTCGAATCGTCCGGTGCCTCGCCCCGGAGCTTGTCCAGCATTTCAAGGCCCCTGGCAGCATTGCGCTGAAGCTGTTGTCTCAGGTCCTCGGCCTGAGTACCAGCTTCGGGCCCGCCCTGCCTGAGGCGAGCCGCCAGCTCCCTCACCTTCTCCAGGCTGGTGTCAAGTCGCTCCGCCAGAGTTTCGATTGTCTCATGGTCGGCCTGTTCCGCTATCTGCTCCATTTCCTGCATGCGCCTTTCGGCCAGCTTGGCGTAGAGCTTGGCCTTGCCTGCGTCGGAGAAGGTGAAGAAAAGCTGGACGCGCTCGGTGGCCAGCTTCACCGAGTAAAGCGTGTCGCCTGGCATACTGTCCGAGGCAGCAGCCACCGTGCCACCGCCGGCCACCAGGAAAACGAGCACAACAACCACTGCCGCGGTCGCCCAGCGTGGCAACCAACCGAGGATGGGCAATCGCTCACCTCTGCGCTTCTGCTGTCTTTGGTGAAGCAGGGAGCTGACCTGGTATCTGGTCTGGGCTTTGAACTCCGGGCGTGGCTCAACAGACACGGCCCGCCGAGTAGCAAGGCCGACCCGCAGCAGCGGCTCCAATTCGGCCGCCTGCTCCGGGTAGCGCTGCAA
>QMOF01000210.1 GCA_003650185.1 Chloroflexota bacterium
ATAATATGGCTCTTTCGCGACAGCACTCCGGCCAGCATTCGCAACGTGTTCGGCAACCTCCAGATTCTCTCCTCTGCCTTCATGTCTTACAGCCACGGCAAGAACGATGGTCAGATGCCCATCGGCGTTATCACCGCTGCGCTGGTCGCCCGTGGCTGGGGCACAGACCTGTGGGATGACATCCCTTGGTGGGTCATTGCTGCCTCTGCGGCTATGATATCGCTGGGGACTGCCCTCGGCGGCTGGCGGGTGATGCGTACCCTGGGTGCCAGGATAACCACCCTTCGCCCGGTGCACGGTTTTGCTGCTCAAAGCTCTGCGGCAGCGGTCATCGAGACGGCTTCGCACCTGGGTATTCCCGTGAGCACCACCCACTGCATAAGCTCGTCCATAATGGGCGTTGGCGCCACCAGGCGCCTGTCGGCGGTGCGGTGGGGGGTGGCGGGCAACATGGTGGCTGCCTGGGTGATTACCTTTCCGGCTTGCGGCGGGTTGGGCTATCTGCTGGGCTGGATATTCCAGGCCACCGTGTAGGGTCTGCTACGAAAGTGTGGGTTGGGCAGGTTGAAGTGTTACGTTGCAGCTCGTTCAGACCCGGCAGAGAGTGGGGGCTGTTCTGTGAGGAGCCAGGTGCGGTCCAGGTGACAGAAAGAGGACACGTGTGACGGCTTTCTGTCGTGTTCGTTTACCGTCACACATGTCCTGGTGGGATTCTGGGGGGTGCCTTCCAGAAGCTCATGCCTTCTGCTCGGCCCTGGCCTTCTCAGCCTTGGCCCGGCTCTCCCTCGCCTCTCGGACGGCAGCGCGAATTCCGCCGATGTTCAGGTACCACACATACGCTGCCGGAAAGAGGATGATGGGTACTGCCACCACTATGGCTACTATTCCCTGCCATTCCATTTCAGGCCCTCCTTTCTAGTGCTCGCTTGCATGTCCCGTTGCTCCGCTTGATCGCGTTGCTATCGGACTGTTTCTTTGGCTGCTACTCTGCGGACGGCCTTGCGCGCCTGCCTCACCGCAGCCACCACCCCGCCGATGTTCAGGTACCAGACGAGCGCTACGGGCAGAAGGATGATGGGCACTGCCAGTACCATTGCCACGATTACCTGCCATTCCATTGTCTTTCCTCCTTTCCGTCATCTGTCTTTTCGTGCTCCAGTCGAGTTCCATGATTGCTGACTTATCTGGTTTCGCCCCTGGTGTCAGCCTCCTGCCTGACTATCTCTTTGATAGCGGACCGTAGCGCTCCTAGATTGAGATAGGTGACCAGTGCCACCGGCAAGAGGATGATAGGCGCTGCTACTGCCAGGGCCAGTGCTATCTGCCATTCCATTTTGGTCCCTCCTTTCTCGTGGCCTGCGGCCTTTTTCTTTTCCACCATAAACTTAGCATCCAGCGGCCAAAACCGACTTCCGCCGTAGTGCCTGACAACCCCTGCCGGCAGGTATTGCCTTGTTGCCTTTCAGGTGAGCGGTTACGCGAAGCGGTGGTGGTGTGGTGGCAAGCGAATATACCTAGCCAGTAGCAGTGCTCTCCGCTTACCCCTCCCGGGCGGTTTGCGCGGTGCGGACGACTCGGGCTTTGGGTTGCCCGCTCCCGAGGACAGTGGGGTTGGGTGGTCTGGTGGCCGACCGTATATCGTGTGGTGACCTGGCTGAGTGCGCAGGGCACAGGAGTGGGCAAAGCGGTTGCCCTGGCATTGGCGAAACCGGGACCTGCGTCGACGGCGGTAAGAGTGAAGGGAGGATTCTGAGGCACCATGTTTGACTCTGGTTGACACGCAAGCTTGAGAGTGTCAAATGAGGCCGAGACCGTGGGGCAAATCGAACCCTATCTTCCCCCCATTTCGGTTATCTTTTACATGAGGCAACCCAACGCAAATTAGTCTTGACATATACTACATCCTGTGCTAGGTTAGTGGCCGCCCCTGTGCACCTCAGAGACTGGAGTACTCTTTATGTCGGCTATGAGACCGTTCCACGAGTTATTGTCCCCTGGAAAGTTTCACATCTGCTTGTTCGGCAAAGAGCCATGACATCCAAAGGCAGCAGGTCAATTCTCCATCACGCCAGGAGGGAGCTGGCAGAGATGGTGCTGGGCCAGGCCATCGGTGTTCTGGGCGGCAACCCGGACAGGAACGCCAGGTACCTTATTCGAGCCATTGACCACATCGCCAGGGGCGAAAAACAGGGCCTCATCCGCGAATGGGTGCACGGCTGGCTGGGCGAAGGCAGGCCGGGCCGCCAGTTCCTGCACAGGTTATCAGAGCATACCCACCCTAATGTGCGCCGCCGATACATAGCCCGTATGGTGGTGAGCATGCTGTTCCGCGACCCTGAGGTGGGCGAACGCTGCTTCCAGAGATACGGCGTAACCCCACCCTATACCATGCTTATCTCCCCCACCATGAGGTGCAACTACTGCTGCCAGGGTTGCGATGCCTCCAGCTACGAGCGAAAGGACGATATGCCGCCAGACCTCTTCCACCGGGCGCTGTCTGAGGCCGAGGACATGGGCATGAACTTCTTCATCGTGCTGGGTGGGGAGCCATTTGTCTATCCCCATCTGCTGGATGTGATTGCCAGGCACGACCGGTCATTCTTTCAGGTCTATACCAACGGGTCCTTCATCGATGAGGCTATGGCCCGAAGACTGGCGGAACTGGGCAATGTGGCACCCCAGGTAAGCGTGAATGGGCCTCCCCAGTATACCGACGCCTCTCGGGGTCAGGGATCCTTTGACCAGGTGATGCAGGCCATGGACAACCTGCGCCTGGCTGGCTGTGTCTTCGGCTTCTCCACCTTGGTGACCCGCGGCAACCTGGATGCCATCTGCTCGGAGGAATGGATTGACCTGCTTATCGACAAGGGCGCCCTGTACGGCTGGCTCTTTCTCTACATGCCGGTGGGCAGCGAGCCCAACCCCAGCCTGATGCCTACTCCAGAGCAGCGAAACAAGCTGAGGGCTGTCATGCGGCACTATCGGCAGACCAAGCCCATATTGCCCATCGACTTCTGGAACGACGGCACCCTTACCGGTGGCTGCATTGCCGGCGGACGGCTCTATTTCCACGTGAACCACCGAGGCGACGTAGAGCCCTGCATCTTCTGCCACTTCGCCACCCACAATATCAACGAGTGCACTCTGGCCGAGGCGCTCGCCTCTCCCTTCTTCATGACGATAAAGGAGAGCCAGCCCTTCAGTTACAACACCTTGCGTCCCTGCCCCATGATAGACCATCCCCAGACCATGTGGAGCATCATCCAGCAGCACGGTGCCAGGCCCACTCATGACGGCGCCGAGCAGATGTTCACCACCTTGGCGGACGATATGCAGGGATATGCCGATGGCGTCCAGGAGATCATGGACGAGGTCTGGGACGGCGAGGACTACCACGACTGGGCCGCCAGATGGACGGCCATGTGCGGCATACCCCCAGAGAGGTTTGAGGCGCGCAGGCAAGCATATGAGGAATCCAGAGGGAGAAGGCGGGCCCGCAGCAATGTCCTGGGGCGAGTCCACTCTACTCCTGGATGACATCATCTTCTGCACCCCACCTCGCCTGCGTATGTGCTTCTCCAGGGCCGAAATGCCACCAGTTGCCCATGAGTCAGATCGATTCCGGGCAGTCACCACAAAGTCAGCCCTCGTAAGCACCGGGTGCTGCGTGCTATAATCGCCCATGACAGCACGGTCCCACGCAGAGACCGCTCGCGGAGTACGGTTCGCAGTTTGTGGATAGTGACAAGGCCGATATCCTGCGAAGCTCCCTCGTCTTGTCCGGTTTGAATGACGAGGAGATTACCGAGTTGGCAGCCCTGGCTTTTGAGCGCGGCTTCCAGTCCGGCGAGTTCATCTTCTGGGATGGAGACTCGCCTGACTCGCTCTACATCGTTGCCGAGGGCCGGGTCAAAGTGCTCAAGCATTCCTCGTCAGGTAAAGACTTCATCATCGCCTTTTTCGGTCCCAGCGAGATGTTTGGCGAGGTCGCTGTCTTCGAAAATAAGCCCTACCCTGCCTCCGCCCAGGCGGTGGCTGAGACAAAGGTGATCGGGATCAAGAGAGGCGATTTTTTGTCTTTGCTGGCCC
>QMOF01000211.1 GCA_003650185.1 Chloroflexota bacterium
CAGGGCCAGGACAACGGGAGTCAGGGCCCGCTGCGCAGTCCCTCTCGGCAGCGTGGCTGACCCGCCTGTCAACCCAGTTCGGCCAGGTCAAACCTCATACCATCCCTGGCAGCAATGACCCTGGTGCCGGTCTGGTCAGCTAGTCCCTTGGCTACCTCCCAGGGCCTGGCCCGCCACATGGTCATGCCGAAGTGGCTGAGAATGGCCACCTTCGGTTGGAGAGCCTTGATGATCTGGCCGGCCTCCGGGGCTGACAGGTGATCAAATAGTCCCCCCGGTTCAAGTCTGACCACGTTGAGAACCAGCACATCGGCCTTGTAGTGATCACACAGTGCGTCGAAGTAGCGAGTGTCCACGAGACAGGCAATGGTATGTCTTCCACTATCAAACACCAGCCCATACGTCTCCACCGGGTGCCGGTGCCTCACCGGCGTGCGGAAAGAAATGCCACCAAGCTCATAGCTACCCCCCTCCGTGAGCACCTCGATACGCTCCAGGTATGGGCGCAGGTAGTGCAGTACCACCGGGTCGTCGTCGAGCGCGTCCGCGGGAGCAAACAGGGCCCCTTTCCTCCGCATGCCACCTTCAGTCATGGCTTCAATCATGACATTCGCATCCGCCGAGTGGTCCAGGTGCCTGTGAGAAAGGATAATGCCTTCCAGCTTCCTGGCCTTCAGCTTGCGTTTGGCCGCCTGGACCAGTGTTCCCGGGCCCGGATCGACCAGCAATTCCGTTCCGCCCAGGCTGAACCACAGGCCACCCGAGGCCAGGATCTGATTGGCCACCATCACTCGCGCCCCGGCAGTACCCAGGAAGGTTATCATGTCGCCGGCTTCAGCCAACTTGCCGTTCTCCCTCTTTCGTTGCCCAGTGTATCATATAATAGCCTGGTGACGAGCAGAGTACCGCCGCCATGATTAGGATAGACGGGGCAACCAAAGCTGGCTCAGGGACCATACTGCGCCTTGCCGTGGCCCTGTCCACTCTGTTGGGCGACGAACTACACATCTGGAATATCCGGGCAAGGAGAGACAAGCCTGGGCTCAGACCGCAGCACCTGCAAGTGCTCCTGGCCTGTGCCCAGATGTGCGATGGCACTGCGGAGGGGGCTGAAGTAGGCTCAAAGGAGATAGTGTACAGGCCGGGGAAGCGGATAAGGGGAGACGTCTACAGGTGGGACATAGGCACGGCAGGATCCACCACCATGCTGGCCACGGCGTTGCTGCTTGTGGCATGCTTCGCTGACAGACCTTCCGCTTTGGAGATGTCTGGCGGACTGTTCCAGGACTTCGCCCCCTCCGCGCATCACATGCAGTACGTCCTGCTGCCGACATTGGCCAAAATGGGAGTCAACGCCAGTATCGAGATCAAACGACCGGGCTACGTACCCAAGGGAAACGGGCTCATCGTGATGAAGGTGGAGCCGGTGACTCGGATCAGCCCGCTGGCCCTCACAGAGCAGGGCCAGGTGAGCAGAATCGCCGGGATTTCGCTGTCCTCGCACCTGAACAAGGAGAAGGTCAGCCAGAGGATGGCCACAGAGTGCCAGCGGCGCTTGGCGGCAAAGCACTACGAGTCGAATATCGAGTTGCTCCACGACTCTCAGGCCAGCCAGAAGGGCGCTGCTCTTAGTGTCTGGGCTGAGACCCACACCGGCTGCCTGATCGGGGCCGACAGAGCGGGAAGGCCCGGAAGAAGCTCAGAGGAGATTGGTAGGTTTGTGGCACAGCACCTCCTGGAGGACCTGAACACCGGCGCCACCGTCGACAGGCATCTGGCCGACCAGCTCATTCCCTACTGTGCTCTTGCACATGGTACCAGTCGCTACATAATACCGCAGAACACGGAGCACGTGGAGACCAACCTGTGGCTGGTGCGAGAGATTACCGGCGCCAGAGCGGAACTGGATGGAAAGTGTATCCTCATAGATGGAATCGGCTACCAGCGAAGGGGCTCTTGATCCAGGCTGGAGGACTACCTTGTCAATAGCCAGAGCGGTGACTATAATAATTCACCGATGGTAAGGAGCTACATTCTCATTCGTTTCCTCGCCGGTTTTGAGTCAACTGCGCTGTCACAGGTCCGCGTCATCCCCGGAATTGCCGAGGTCAACCCTGTATTCGGTCACTGGGACGCCATAGCCGTGGCCGAAACCAAGAACCTGCACGAACTGTCCCGGCTGGTGACAAGCCAGATCCGTGGCATACAGGGCGTGCAGGATACCGAAACGCTGGTGCACGCCGAGCTGTGAAGCAGCGCGGACATAGCGGAAACCGCTATGTCCAGGGCCACTTGTAGGCGTGGCGGGACCGGAGCAGACTGGGCGAGGTGTTGGACATTCGTTGGGCTAGGTAGGATGCTGCGATGCCGCGGCACAACAAACGGCAACCCAGGAGCAGTCTTCCGATCTTGCCAGCTAACCATGTTCGCCTGAGGTAGCCATGCCAGCCAACCTCACTCCCGAGTACTTTCAGGCCGAGAAGCGCTACCGGCGCGCCTCAACCCCCCAGGAGAAGATCGAAGCGCTGGAGGAGATGCTGTCGGTCATGCCCAAGCACAAGGGCACCGATCGGCTGCGGGCTGAGCTCAGAACGAAACTGGCCAAGTCCTACGATGAACTGGAAAAGAAGCCCTATGTAGCGAAGAAAGGGAGCCTGCTCTACCACGTCAAGAAAGAGGGAGCAGCCCAGGTGGTGCTGGTCGGCCTCCCCAACGTGGGCAAGTCCCATCTGGTATCCGCCGTCACCGAGGCATGCCCGGAGGTGGCTGACTATCCCTTCACAACGCAGATGCCCGTTCCGGGCATGATGAAGTTCGAAAACACGCAGATGCAGTTGGTGGACGTGCCAGCCGTCACAGCACCGCAGGTGGACTCCTGGCTGGGAAACGTCATGAGAAACGCTGACCTCCTGCTAATCATAATCGACCTGACAGAAGACCCCCTGGCGCAGATGGAGACGATCCTGGAACGCCTGAAGAAGTTCAGGATGACGATCGTCGGACCTCCTGATGAAGCAGATTTCAGGACCATCCACAAGAGGTGCCTGATAGTCTTCAACAAGTCCGACCTGGAGCCTTCTGATAAGGGATACAGTAGCTTCCGTACACGTTACGGAGGACTTCCCATGATCAGGGTCTCGGCCAAAGAGGGTGACGGCCTGGATCAGCTTGGCCAGGCCATCTACGACGCCCTCGACGTCATTCGTGTTTACACCAAGGCACCTGGCCAGAAGGCTGACCTGGACGAGCCCTGCGTGGTCAGGAAAGGGAGCACAGTCGAGGAAGTAGCCGCTACCATTCACAAGGACTTCGTCAGCAAGCTGAAGTATGCCCAGGTGTGGGGCTCAGGCAAGTTTGACGGCCAGAAGGTCAAGAGACAGCACGTCCTCCAGGAAGGCGACATCATCGAGTTGCATGCTTGATGTCCAGCAGCGGTCGGCGCGCTGGCTACCGGGCAACCAACCCACCATCGACCACCAGGGCGTGACCAGTCACGAAGGAAGCGGCGTCGGAGCAAAGCCACACAGCCGCCTCGGCAATCTCTTCCGGCTCAGCCAGTCTGCCGACCGGGTGCAGTTCCCTGTAGAGTCCCGCCATTTTGGGCCGCTCCGCGATTATGCGGTCGATCATTGGTGTCCGGGTAACCCCCGGACAGATGGCGTTCACCCGGATACCGGAGGCAGCATACTCCAGTGCTGCCGACTTTGTCAGTCCGATAACCGCGTGCTTGCTGGCCACATATGCGGGCGCCCCAACGAAACCGACCAGCCCCACCACTGACGCTGTGTTAACTATGGCACCACTACGTTGGCCCACCATGTGCTGTAGCTCGTACTTCATACACAGCCACACGCCCTTCAGGTTTATGTCCAGCACACGGTCCCATTCTTCCTCGATGAGGTCGCCGGTCTTGCTTCGGCCCGGACCGAGCCCCGCGTTATTGAAGGCGCAGTCCAGGCGACCGAAGCACCCCACCGCTCTCCCGACCAGCGCCTCGGCTTCCTCTGCCCGGCATACGTCCGCCTTCACGAAAACAGCCCGCCCCCCGGAGGCTTCGACCATGTCCGCGGTCTTCTCACC
>QMOF01000212.1 GCA_003650185.1 Chloroflexota bacterium
CCTTCCACCGTCTCTTCCTCCTCGATTCCTGATGGCTGACCGGCTTCCGGCAGCGCAGTGTCGGGTTTCTCATTCCAGTGGGGCGAGCTGTCAAGTTCAGGGGGCGCCGTCTTCGGCTGGGCTTCCAGCCCGGCCCTGATTTCTTTCTCAGACTCCGAAGGTGCTGGGGAGAAGGGCTCTGCTTCAGCTGTGGTCCGGGCGGCTCTCATTCGGCGGACCAGCTCTCGCACGGAGGATAAGGGGTAGCTGGTGGGGCTTGTTCTCCTTGCTAGGGACCGTGTCATTACGATTATGGCCCCGGCAACTAGCAGGGCAGCAACCACGACGGTTATGATGTAAATCCCATCCATTGTTACTCCTTACTCCATTGGCGGGAGTGCGCCGAATATCGTGGATACCACCTCGGGGACAAACAGGAAGCAGGCCCCGGAGATTGCCAGCGTGATTGAGAGATAGAACAGGTACTTGTACTTGTGCCCGCCACCGGTTACCTTGATGGCCACTGCATTAGTCGCTGTGAGGACCACGATGACAGCCACTACCACAGAGTGCAGGAGCTGCAGCTGGTTGCCCCCGAGTAGGAAGGTAAAGCTGGGCAGGTCGGGCATCCTTTCCAGTGTGCCCGGCTCTTCAAAGGCGCTGGTCATGCTCTGGAGGCCCCTGGAAAAAGTCAGCATAATGTGGTAGATGAATGTCAGGAGCCCGGCAATGGCGGCATGCATAGTGATGCAGAGCCAAGAGAAGGTCGACGACACCATCCGCCGGTGCGCACGGAGGAGTGCCACCTTCATGGCAAACAGGGAGGACTGGTTGCCCACCCGCTGCGGGTCGCCCCCCAGGCTGACACCATCCCAAAAGGTCTGCACGCTTCGGTTGACGAGTTCGCTCCCGGTCTCAGCAACAAATCTCTGCCAGCACAGGTCTGGCTTGATGCCGGAACGGAGCCTGTCGCGGAGTCTTCTTGCCCCCGCCTGCAGCGAGGCGACAGAGTGGAGGTCGAGCCTGCTCAATGCTTCCGTCAGGGTTGAGCCAATAGCTGTGGCCACGCCACCCAGGGAACGTAGCAGGCCGGCAATGTCGTTATCGCGCTTGTCTATGTTGCGGTCATCCCACATGATGACCAGCCCGGTGGGCAAGAGGAAGGCCGCGCCTATCAGCATTATTCGTCCCATCTCCATTCCCTTGAGGGCCAGCAGAGAGCAGACTACCACGGCCAGGGGCAAGCAGATAATGAACAGAGTGCGGGAGAGCTTCTGCTCCCGTGATGTCTCCGGTAGGGAGTGGGTCTTAATCTCCTTGGGGGAAGCCCGGTACATAATCCAGGCGCCGAGCACCGTTACCAGCAACATAAGCCCGCTCAAGGTAACCACAAATGTAGGCTGCACCGGGTAGATCATCATGGAGACCACGCAGACAATGATGACCAGGGCCGCGGAGAGAGTCAGTGCTACATAGGCATCGGTCCACTTCCTCAGTGATTCCACAGAGCGCTCGTACTGATTGCCGTAGACTTCACCCACAACATGGGCTTCCCTGGCCAGAAAGTCGGCCTCTGGCTCTCCGGAGGCGACGCAGCCGGACAGGCGCAAGAGAAGTGCTTTTGGCTCCGCTTCTTTGGTGGCCTCCCCTACAATGCGGCAAGCCTGTGCGTAGTCATAGTTGAGCTTCTGGGCCAGAAAATGTACATCCCTGAAGTATTTCGAGGAAGTGAAGGGGAGGCGGGAGGCGTACTCAAATATCTGGCTCCGCGTAAGCCCCGATGTGGCAATGGCCGACATGTATGTCAACTGGCAGAACAGGTCCACACCGAGGAGGTCTTTATTAAAAGAGGCCTTCGCGCTGCGCTTTGGCCAGAACCTGAAGAAGTTCATAGAAGCCAGTAACCCCCTGTTCTTTATGCAGTCTTTCCAGAATCTCCGCACGCCGTTGGAGCTCGAGGTAGATACGCCTCTTCTTGTGCGACGGGATACCCAGCCTGACCGCTATCTTCTGCTCTAGGAGATAGCTGTTCATATCACCGGTGAACTCAAAGGTGTCGTTAACCGGGTTCCAGCGAAATACCTCCACGAAGGAGAAGGACTGTGTCTGGGGATCGAAGCCCACTATCTCGTTGATGCTGAGTACCCTCCGCCCGATCCTACCGGAGGGCAGTTTGACCGCGCTTTGGATGATAACGACATTGAGATTATCGACATAGGTCTTGGGGACATTGATCGGGCTGCCGGTCAGCCTCTGGATAAGCTTCTCCACCGAGGCGGCATGGAAGGTAGCCATCACTGAGTGCCCGGTCTGCATGGCCTGGAAGGCGATGTTTCCCTCCGGGCCGCGGATCTCACCGACCAGTATCTGGTTCGGCCTCTGCCGCAGTGCCGCCTTGAGCAGGTCGAACATCGTCACCCCGGTCTCGGACTCCGCCTTGGTCGTCTGGACCACCTCTCTTATCCAGTTCTTGTGAGGCACCTGGAGCTCGGGGGTATCCTCTATGCTCACTATCTTGGCGTTGGGGTGAATAAAGGTGGTCAGCGCATTGAGGGTGGTTGTCTTACCTGAGGCTGTCTCTCCAGCGACAAACACATTCATGCCTTCGGCAATGACTATGGAGAGATAAGCGGCCATCCTGTAGTCCATGGTGCCCAAATCAATGAGTTCCATGACCGACATGGGTACCTCACTGAATTTGCGGATGCTGAAGTTCGAGCCCCTCTTGGACACGTCTCGCCCATAGACGATGTTTATTCTCGACCCGTCGGGGAGGGTAGCGTCAACTATCGGGTTGCGGAAGGTGACCGGCTTCTTGATGCGTTCGGACAGTCGGAGGACAAACTCGTCCAGCTCCTCATAGCTGGAGAAGCTGATGGTGGTCTTCAGGCTGCGGAAGACCTTATGTTCTATGAAAATAGTCCCCACGCCGCTGCAGCTGATGTCTTCGACATAGGGGTCATGCACCAGCGGTTCCAGAATGCCGAGTCCTATCTTGTCCCTGACGACCAGGTACCTGAGCCCTTCCAGCTGGCGGGGAGTCACCCTGATTCGCCTATCCCGCCGGCCAAGTAATCTGAGGAGTCCCCTTGGCTCCGGCCGGGTGGTGAAGCTCCTTTCTATGCAGCTAAAGAACGCTTTCTTCTTCTCCTCGTCGGTATTCATTGCACTGAGGCTGTCGGCCATGTCCAGAAGTCGCTTTTCCAGCTCCAGCATCAGCGGCTCAAGATTCTGGAACAGCACCGGCTCTACGGAGATATAGATATCCCGCCCGTCGTGATAGTCGGGGTAGATGTGGGCAAAGACATTGTCAGTCACCGGGTAGATGACGTGTGGGTGGTTGATTTCCTGCAACTTCCGGGACAGGCGAGTGTAGTACTGAGGAATGCCTACCTCGTCAATGGGAACCATGTGAAGATACTCCAGTAGGTGTGGACAGCGCTGGCTGGCCACTTGAGCGGACTTGGGCAGCATCCGGTAAAGGCTGCACTGAAAGAAGTCTTCGTCGTGTCTGTCAGCCTTGTTTGCCTCACTGAACGGCAGGCTAATCTGAGGCATGAAGCTCCTTTCTCAGGCCTTCGCCTGGGAGATAGGCATCACCCTCATGCCCATCCCTGGCTCAACCTCGAAGCTGAGTATGTTGCCAGTGTTTTTATCGGCACCCCTGACCTTGGCTACCTCCAGCACCTTGATCAGCTTGTCGCCCACCTCCTGAATACGCAGCCGGAAATGGGCGTCACACACAGAGCGAATCCGCGCCAGGACCTCCTCATTAAAGGCATAGGTGTGGGCGATGTTGATGATAGTCTTGCCACGGTCACAAAGCTTCTTACACCCCTCGAAGTAGCTGATGATATTACCGACGGTGGTGTGAGCAATAACCGGGGTCAGGGAGTCGACGACCACCATGTTGTGGCCGGTATGGTGCTCAATGGCATCCAGGATGTTGCCAAAGGTATCCGCCAACTCCATCTTCGATGTGGCCAGGGGGTAAACCTTGAGCCACCCCAGGAGGAGAGCATCCAGAATATCCAGCCCCAGGCTTTCCATCTGGGTGTTCAGGCTCCTCACCGAGTTCTCGGTGGTGAACATC
>QMOF01000213.1 GCA_003650185.1 Chloroflexota bacterium
CTCCGCGCTATCCACAGGGACCTTTGTGTGGACATGGGCAACCAGCTACCTGACGAAGCGGTGTCGGAGTGCTGCAACCGGCTGAACCTTCGTATGGAGGATGAGACTCTCGCTCCCGATCCGCACAGTGGACTGTCCATGGTAATGGACTACTGCATCCATGACTACCGGTGGAACAGACGCAGCGTGCTTGAAAGATACGCAAGCCAGGGCCACTTCGGCCCAAACTCGGACGAGAGGTTGCTCCTCTACGCCATGCTGTAGGCCCGCTATTCGCTCTTTGTGGTCCAGGAAGTGGTAGAAGGTCTCGGCGTCAGGGTCCGCGATGCCGTCAACAGCGACAGCTACCTGCTCGCTGACGTTGCCCTTGCTGAGGTTGTGTCCAGGGACAGCGTGCTCGGCTGTCGGACTATCACCCCACGCGACAGCCAGCTCTCCATGACGACCTGGGGAACGCTGCGGGGTGGGCCCGACACCCTATCGAGACTCACCGGGATTATCCAGGACATCCGTGGCCGCTTCGGCTACACGGCCGACCAGATAGCAGGACTGTCGCCTGACCAGGCAGCCGAGCACTCAGCCTGCATCATCCGCGCCTTTCTCGACGTCACTGCACCTGACGGGGCGGCCCGGGATGGCGAGGATGCTTCGAAGAGAAGGCGAAGGCCAGGCGCAAGGTTGGCGCAAATGGTCCCTGTCCCTGCGGGAGCGGGATGGAGTACAGCGAGTGTTGTGGCAAAGGTGTTGGCACTGAGATGATCCCGGACGAGAGGCTGGTAGAGCGTAGCTGGCGCGCCGTATGGAAGATACTGCAGAAGCGACAGGTCCAATCTATTGAGGAGGGTACTGCCCTCATCACAAGACTCCTGGAGGAAGGCAACCTTCCAGACTGGGTACCTGAGACGCCGCTGGAGAAAGCCCAGGAGATGGTCTATCAGGCGTTGGCGGCTCCTCAAAGGGAGGAACGAATACGCCTGGCCAAGAAAGCGCTAAGGCTATCACGCGACTGTATCGACGCCTACGTAGTGCTGGCTGAGGAGGCGGCCAGAGGACCCGAACAGGCACTGGAATGGTATCTGCAGGGCGTCGACGCAGCCAGACGCCTGCTTAGACAGGTAAGGTCCTATGGAGGGAGGAGCGCTTTCCTGATCGTACCTGAGGTGGAGCCAGCCAGGCGTGCCGCCCGGGGAGCAGCAGACTGTTTCTTTCAGCTCGGTAGATATGACAGCGCTCTAGAGTACTATGGGTTGGCGCTCCACTGGAAACCGGGCCATGACGACGGCATTCGCTATGACGTGCTCAGGTGCCTGATGGAGAAGAGGGAGATCGATGCCGCCGAGACATGGCTGGGGCAGTTTCCCGAGGACATGACAGCGGAACGCCTGTACACCCTGGCCCTGATCGCCTTCATTCGCCACGGTGATGGCTTCGAAGCCAGGCTGCAGCTTCAGGCTGCTATTGAGCAAAACCGCAGCGTGGTCCCTTACTTGACTGGACGGATACCGCTGCCACTGAGCTTGCCGCCCGATATCGCTGCCGGCAGTGTTGATGAAGCAGCCCTTTACGCTGTCGACTACTTACGTATCTGGCTGACCACGCCTGGCGCTCTGGAATGGTTGCAGGCAGCCACCAAGGACCTGTGATCGGTCGCGGAGCCTGACCTCAGCAAAGAAGGTGGCAAGGCCAAAGCCTGCGATCCTCGCCACTTCCGGCTGTGCCGACCGGGGCGGTCGTCCCTGCGTGGCGGTGCCTGTCATGGGGGCGTTGGAGCTCTTGCCTATGCCCCCCGGACCAGTAACTGCCAGTGGCGGTCTCCTGTGACTGGTACCGCGGCGGGGCACAACCGCACCACTGTTCTGTGCCTCAGGTAGCTCTCGTGCGCCGGGTGGAGATCCCCATTGTGGACCATCTCCCGTTCTTCTCTCGACAGGGCATCCATGGTGTCGCTCACAACCCTGACTGCATGACAGGTCAGCACGGTTCACCTCCCGGTCTACTTCTTGTTGCCTCGTCTTGCCGTCACAGCCTATCGCGGGGTGGTGAGAACCGGGTTACATCGGCCCGCACAGGAGGTAAGAGCTTTGTTTCATTACGGTTACAGTCCTGTCACAGAAGGGGTCCCGATCCGCCGGAGGGCCAATCTCAACAGAGGGCAGAGGCAGGCCAGGGAAGCCCGAGGGCGAAGCATTCCGCAGCCTGGACTTCAAGCGGAAGCGGAGGTAGCCGTCATGCCCGAGATGACAGGCAATCACTGGCGGGAGCGAATGGGAGTCGAACCCACCATGGACGCCGCGGGGCGCCCATCAACGGATTTGAAGTCCGCGGAGCTCACCGGAACTCAGTCGCTCCCCAGGGTCCAGGTTAGCAACCTCTAGGTCGCCGCTGGCTGCCCGCGGCGGGCCAGCTTAGATAACAGTATACCAACCTCGTAAAGCAAAATCATGGGAATGGCAACTATGGTCTGGTTCACCGGGTCAAACGTGGGTGTGACAATAGCAGCGACTACAAAGGCACCCACAACGGCGAACCTCCTCCACTTGGCCAGCCACTCCGGCGTGACCACGCCGATCTTGGTCAGGAAGTAGAGCACCAGCGGTAGCTCAAATATCAGGCCCATGACAAGCAGCAGCCTAGCCACCACGGAAACGTAGTTCCCTATCCTGATCTCGGGCTCAGCCACGCCGCTGGTGAGCGGAAAATCGATCAGAAACTTCAGGGCCGGAGGCAGGAAGACGTAGTAGGTGAATGCGGCCCCGGCGAAGAAGAACAGGAGCACACCCGGCAGCAGAGCGTAGAGGTAACGCCTTTCGCTGCGAGTAAGCGCCGGGTGGACGAACATGACAAACTGATAGATGATGACGGGCAAGGCCAGGACGACGCCTGCATAGAGGCATACCTTCATATAGACGCCGACCATCTCGGTCACCTCGATGTAGACGAAATCCACGTCTTCGGCGCGTGAGGTAAAAAACTCGAAGATGCGTTTGGCAAAAACGAACGAGATGCCGGTGGCCGCGACCACCGCCAGAATCGACTTGATGAGACGCTCACGGAGCTCCTCAAGGTGCCCTCTGAGGGTGAGGTCTCGCTCTTTCTTGCGCCCTATTCCCAGGAAACGCAGGATGCCCAGAAAACGTCTCATACGAAGCACCCGCGGCTGTCAACGGGTTGCTCAGAGAATTCACTCAGCAGTGAGAGGTGTGAGTCAGCCTGAGTGAGCGGCTGCCTCCGGTCTCGCGCTGCAATCATCGGGGTCAACGCCCAGGTTGAAATCGGCCGGGGAACGCACCCGGTCTGCCCCCGATCTGCTGTGCCCGGCCTCGATCAGCCCTCATCTATGTCATCGTCCTGGCGTCTCGGGGCCTCGGTACTGCTATGCGGCCCGGCAGGATCTGAAGCCTTGGGAGTCCGCTCTGTGGAATCAGGGTCTTGCTTCGCTGTTTGCCTGGGCTCCCGGCCCGATCGGCTGTCACTCTTCAGCGACGTGTCGATGTCACGCCCCACGTCCAGGATGTCCTTTCCCATCTCCTTTAGTCCCCGGGTAAGCTGCTCATCGGGCTTGAGTGCACTGCGCACCTCCTTCCCGACATCCCTGATCTCCTTGGCTACCTCTTTGAGCTCATTGCTGAGCCCTGAGCCAGGTCTCACAGTGTCGCTCACCTCTTTCCCCACGTCCTTTGCTTCGGTGGCCATCTCCTGGAAGTCCCGGCTCAGCTCCGTGGTCGCTTCCCTGAACTTGCGCATGCCTCTGCCTATAGCGCCAGCGACTTCCGGCAACTTGGCCGGGCCGACTACTATGAGGAGCACAATCAGGATCAGGACTAGCTCGAGGGGGCCAATACCAAAGAAGTCCATGCCTTGAAACGACCACTCTACCCAGCATCGCGCCTGAAGTAACTCAACGGAAGCCCGGCGCTACCGAAACCAACTGCGACGTGGGCAGGTGCCTTAGTTCTTGCTCTCTTCCGTGGTCTTTGCTTCCGACTGACTGTTGCTCTCTTCGCGGGTCTGCCGTGTGGTCAGCTTTGGGGTATCATCCGACAGCCCATCCTTCTCTCTGCGGAACTCC
>QMOF01000214.1 GCA_003650185.1 Chloroflexota bacterium
ATGACATGGGCGCCGTCATCGGTATTGGGGTCGCCGTCGGGCCCGTTGGTGGCCCACAGGATGCCCTGGGAAATGCTGAAGCCGGTGCCACCACCGTCGTCACCGAGGACCTTCACGTTGAGCAGGGAGGCGTGGCAGCCGACGCCAGCGACGCCGGTGGCGTTATTGGTGATGGCGGCGGCGATACCGGCAACGTGGGTACCGTGGCCCGAGATATCCTCGACGGTGGAGCTACTGCTGAAGTTCTGACTGGCCATGATCTTGGCGCTGAGGTCTGGGTGGTCCAGGTCGATACCGGTATCCAGGATGGCGATGCGGACATCGGAACCGGAGGTGGTGACGGCCCAGGCCTCAGGGCCCTTGATCCGCTTGGTGCCCCACTGGAGCTCGAAGTGGGGGTCATCGGGTGGGTCTTGGGGGAAGTCGAGCACCTGGACGGTGGGGTTGAGCTCGGCGAACTTGACCAGCGGGTGGTTGTTGTAGGAAGCAAGGGTGCCTGCGGCAGAGGCGGCTGGCACCTTGACGACATGGACGCCGATCTCGGGCAGGGTGTTGACCGGTTGGGCGTGGTTTTGCTGGTGCAGCCGGGCGATATCTGAGGGGTCAGCCTCAGGGATGAACTTGACCAGGAGCTCCACCTGCTGGTCTGCTTGCCGGGGGGCGGGCGTGCTTGAGGGGCCAAGGCCGCCAGCCAGACCCAGGAACAGGAGCAGGGCCAGGGCTAGAGTGAAGTAGACTCGTATCCTACCGATTGCTTTCATGGATCCCAGTAAATGCTGGTGCCCTTCAGCCAAATGGTTGGGAAAAGGGCTGGCGCCGCGGGGTTACATGGGCGTCAGTCCTGCGCCGAATGTACAGGCTGAGGCTAACGGCTATGTCTCATGGCGTATCCCTCCCGTCACAGACTTCTCTCCGGAGCAGACCGAGGTGTCACAGTGGACTCACAGGAGCCGGGGTGCTGGTGCCGTCCCGCGATACCATCCTCCCGCGCGTACCTTTGCCCTGGCACAGTGGAGACCGCGAGCTTGCGAGCGGATGGCACCTGTTCTCCCATAGTCGTGCGTGCTGTCGACTGACTCTATTCTAGAGTGCGAGTCTATGCTGGTGCCCACTGGCCCTGACCGTCCACCAATCCCATCAGGGCCGGGCATCGGGCCTTAAAGTCGGCCGCAAAGATACCTGTGGGTCTCAAATAGCGCCCTTGGCATCGCCGGGCGATAGCCGTTGGGTGATACTAATGGTGCTCGCCGACGAACCTTCGGCCCGCGAAATAGACCACCATGCCCACCGCCAGTACGATGGCAACGCCTATAAGAATGGTGGGAGACATCGGCGCGTCGCCCGCCACCACCTCGCCGACGAAGAACGGTGACAGGTCGGCCACCTCGCCGTAGACCACGTTGTTGTCGGTGTCCACGTGGGTGGTGATGTCTTCCCACTTGCTTCCGTTCCAATGGAATAGCTTCAGCTCGGACTCGTTTCTGACCACGTCCAGCTCTCTGTACCTGATGCCCACGGTTACCGGGCCGCTGTAGGTAGCCGTGGTGCTGATGTCAACGAACACGCGGCCCACGCAGGAAAGCGACTGGTCTATGGGACCGGCGGGATTGTCGGCCGACATGTTCACGGTAGTGATCCCTGCCGATGTCACAGAGCTGAAGGTCATGATGGCGTCGCCCGGGTTCACGGTGACTTCCGTCCCGGCGGGAGTCTCTGCCTCTCGCCACGGGTTGCCGACGAAGACCGTCGACAGCCCCGGCACCTGGGCGGTGATGACGTCGTTCTGCATGTCCAGCGACGTGGTGACGTCCTGCCACATGCTGCCGTCCCAGTGGAACACTTTCAGGCCGCTCTCCCTGGTGATGTCGGACTGGAACGGGCCGTAGTGGATATCCAGCTCCACCGGGCCGTTGTACTCTGCTGTGGTGGCCATCTCCACGAAGATGCCTCCGATGGCGCGGTAGTCGGGCGGTACCGGGCCGCACTCCGGCGGCACCTGGTGATGAGTGGTCGACGTGGTATGACCGTCGGCGGATACGGCCTCGAAGGTTATCTCTATCAGGTCGGAGAGGGCCAGCTCAACGCCGGGCCCGGCGGGCGTGTTCCGCGTGGTGAACGGCTGTTCTTCTGAGTAGCCGGACCAGTCTCCGTGATTGTCCTGGTGGCGCACGCGCCAGTAGTAGGTCGTGTTGTAGCAGAGCGTTCCTTCAGGGACCACCAACTCTATCAGGTTCGATTCGTCACGTTCAGAGTCATAGGCAAGGGCAGAGACGGAGTAGTCGCCGGAGATGGTGGTGATCTGCCACTGGGAGGTGGTGTGCCAATCGCCCCGGTCAGGGTCAGCGAAATTGGAGGAGCACAACGTGGGCGTTACGCTGACACCCACGGCACCGTCGGCGGGCGAGACGCCGGTGGGGTGGTACGGGGGGCGGTTGAGGGTGGTGAAGGACGTTTCCTCCGACCAGTCGGACCAGCCTTCGTGGCTGTCCTTGTGACGCACTCTCCAGTAGTAGGTGGAGTTATAGTAGAGAGTCTCGCTGGGTAGGGTAATCTGCACCAGATTGGCGCTTTCCCCACTATCGAAGAGAGGGTCATCGTAGCTGCCGTCCGCCGTCCTGACCTGCCACTGGGAGGCGGTGTGGGTATCGCCCGCGTCCGGGTCAGAGAAGGACGACGACTTCAAAGTAGGTGTCAGGCTGAGCCCTGTGGCCCTATCCGCAGGTGATGTGTTGCTGGGTGCGTCAGGCGCCCGGTTGGGGGTGGTGAAGGAGGTCTGGGACGACCATTCAGACCAGGCGCCATGGTTGTCCTGGTGCCTCACCCGCCAGTAGTAGGTCGTGTTATAGCAGAGCGTTCCTTCAGGGACCACCAACTCCATCAGGTTCGATTTGTCGCGTTCAGAGTCATAGGCAAGGGCAGAGACGGAGTAGTCGCCGGAGATGGTGGTGATCTGCCACTGAGAGGCGGTGTGGCCGTCGCCGCTGTCTGGGTCGGAGAAACCGGACGATACCAGGGTCGGTGTGAGGCTGACGCTGGTAGCACGGTTGACGGGCAACGCGTTCGTGGGCTGGGCTGGCTTCCGGTTCTCGGTGGTGAACCAAGTCTCCCCCGACCACTCTGACCACACCTTGTGGTTGTCCTGGTGTCTGACGTGCCAGTAGTAGGTTGTGTTGCCATCCAGCAGTCCTTCCGGCAGGGCAATCTGGGTCAGGTTTCCGTTCACCACGCCCCTGTCGTACACGGGGTCTGAGTAATTTCCCGATGATGTTCTGATCTGCCAGTGCGAAGCTGCGTGGGTATCACCCTCGTCGGGATCCCAGAATCCGGAGGACTGGAGGGAAGGGGATATGTGGACATCGATTTTCCCGTCCATCGGTGAGACGTTCTGTGGCTGGTAGGGCTGCAGGCTGCGGGTGGTGAACGAACTCTCCACCGACCAGTCAGACCAGGCGCCGTGGTTGTCCTGGTGTCTGACACGCCAGTAGTAGGTGGTGTGACCCTTCAGCTTGCCCGAAGGCACCGTGATCGATGTCAGGTTCGGGTCACCGGACTTGCTGTCGAACACGGGGGCCGAGTAGTCCTCGGACACGGTCGTGATCTGCCACCGGGAGGCTGCATGAGTATCGCCGACGGCCTGGTCAGGATCGCGGAAATCAGAGCACTCCAGGGTCGGTTCAACGCTCTCTCCGGTGGACTTGTCTTCCGGCGACAAGTTGACTGGTTTGTCCGGGGGCCGGTTGGGGGTGGTGAATGAGGTCTCTTCCGACCAGTCAGACCAGGCGCCACGGTTGTCCTGGTGCCTCACCCGCCAGTAGTAGGTCGTGTTGTGGCACAGTGGATGGCAAGGCTCCGGCGGCACGGTGATCGCGGTCAGGTTGGAGGCGTCCGTGTTGCTGTCAAAGACGGGGTTCAAGTAGTCGCCGGAGGCGGTCCTGACCTGCCATTGAGAGGCTACGTGGCTGCCGTCGCCATCGGGGTCAGAGAAGTCGGAGCACTCCAGAGTGGGCGACAGTTCATCCAGGGTGGCCCCATCATCAGG
>QMOF01000215.1 GCA_003650185.1 Chloroflexota bacterium
CCCCACCCGCCCCAGGCACAGCGGGTGTGTCTCGGGCATGGTGCCGCGACCATTGCCCGTGGTTATCACCAGCAGCGACAGCGCCTCCGCGAACTTCACCAGGTCGCCGCGCGAGTGCGAATAGGCCACCCCGGCCCCCGCCAGCACCAGCGGCAGCCTGGCGGATTCGATCATGGCCAGGGCGTCCGTCACGTCGGCGTGCTTCACCGGCGGGGGAGCATCGCAGGCGAGCTCCATGCCTTCGATGTCGATCTCCACCTTCTCCGCCCAGACGTCTTCGGGGACCTCGATGAGAACGGGCCCGCGGGCGCCGCTCATGGCGGCGCGGTACGCCGCCGAGAACACCCCCGGCACCTCGGACGCCGACTCCACGCGGAAGGTGGCCTTGCACAGTGGTGCAAAGAGGCGGCGGTGGTCGACCTCCAGCATGCCGTCGCTCCCGGCCAGGCGGCGTTTCACTGCCCCGGTTATGATGATCATGGGGGAGCAGTCCTTGTAGGCGTTCCCGGCGGAGATCATGGCGTTGAGCGCGCCCGGCCCTGAGTGCACCAGGGCCACACCCGGCCTGCCGGTCAGCCTTCCTTCGGCGTCGGCCATGCTGGCGGCCACCTGCTCGTGGCGGCAGGAGACGTAGTGTATCCGGTCGCGCACCTCATAGAGGGCATCGACGAAAGCCACGTTCGAAGTGCCTATGATGCCGTAGACCCTGGACGTGCCCATCTTGAGCAAGGCCCTGGCCAATGCTTGACCTGCGCTGAGTTGTTGGGACATGTGCCACTCCTGCGACGACTTGTATTTGGGCCAACGGCTACCGCGCGGCGCGCGGCTTGACCCCGTTGACGATGTTCACCGGTTCCTCTCCCCTCAGGACGCGCAGCACGTTGTCGATGGTCAGGTCAATTATGCGCACCCTGGACTCGTTCGTGGCCCCGGCGATGTGTGGGGTGAGTATGGCGTTAGGCGCATCAAGCAGGGGGTTCTTCGGGCTGATGGGCTCCTCGGAGTAGACGTCCAGTCCGGCGCCCCCTATCTGGCCTTCTTTCAGGGCCAGGGCCAGCGCCGCTTCGTCCACGATGGCGCCCCTTGAAGCGTTGATGACGATTGCGCCGGATTTCATGGCGGCTATGCGGTCGGCGTTTATCATGTTCTCTGTCTGGGAAGTGAGTGGCGTATGGATGGTGATGACGTCTGACTCCGCGATGAGGTTGTCCAGCGGCAAGTAGGTCAGCCCGAGCGCCTGCTCCTGTTCGCGCGAGAGACGGTTCACATCATAGTAGACCATGCGCGGGCCGAACGGCTTCGCCCGCTTGGCCACCTCCTTGCCGATGAGACCCACCCCGATGATGCCCAGCGTCTTCCCCTGAAGCTCGAAGACTCCATAGACTGACATGTCGTCCTGGGGCCACTGGCCGCGCCTGGTCTTCTCGTGGGCCAGCACCAGCTTTTTCAGGCAGGCCAGTATGAGCATCATGGTGTGCTCCGCCACTGCCGATGTGTTGGCTCCGGCCACGTTGGCCACCGGTATGCCCGCTTCGGCGGCGGCCTCGACGTCGATGTGCTGGTAACCGGTGGACGGCTGCTGTATGAAAACGCACTGCCGGGCTGCCCCGATAACCTCGGCGTCCATGGCCACGTTATTCATGTAGTCGCCGACGATGATGTAGGCGTCCGAGATGGCCTCGATCAGGTCGCGTCTGGAGGAACCTCGGTAGGAGACCACGTATGCGTCCTCGAGTTCGTTGCCGGTGACCCGCGTCTGGAGGAGCGTCTCGGTGACCTCTCGCGGTAGAGGCGAAAGAACGAGGACCTTCTTCCTGGCCATATCGAACCCCCTGGCGTCTGTGCGCCTAGCCGGGCGCGATGCCTTCCCGGCGGGCCACTGGCGCGCGGCACCGCGTGTGCTGGCCCAACCCCGGCCGGCTGTCTCCTTGCCGACATTATAGCACCGTCGGCGCGGACGCACCGTGGGACGTGGGGTTGGCTTCACGTCGCTGGGGCCGAGGTCAGGGACTTCCTGGACCGCCGATCTGTGGAGGGTGGAGAAATGATACCCCGAGCCGTAAGCCCACACCCATCGAGCCTGGAAAGGCTCTCCTACAGGGAGCGATTGATATCCGAGACCTCTTCCGGGGTCGACGGTAGCCTTTCAGCAGTGCCGGGTTTCGCCTTGAGCGTAGCCAGGAACGACATCGCCCGATGTGCGGGGACAGACCTTCAGGTCTTTCCGCCCGTAGGGTGCTCTGGGTCGTCCCTGACACGGAGCGAGGATTGGGAGGGCCCCGACTGCCGGGACATAGGTTCGCATTGTTCCTGCTGCTGACCTATAATTTGATGGAGGGCTCGCGGTAGGTTCACAACCCAGGCGCCCGTCCTCGCGGCAATGGACGTCATTAACACGGAAAACCTGGGCAAGCGGTACGGGCAAGTTGAGGCGGTGAAGGGTGTGTCCTTCTCTGTCCGGGAAGGGGAGATATTCGGCTTTCTCGGCCCGAACGGCGCCGGCAAGACGACCACCATCAACATGCTGTGCACCCTCCTGGTGCCCAGCACCGGCGAAGCGACGGTCAACGGCTATGACGTCAGGCGTCAGCGCAACGAGGTGCGACGCTCCATCGGCCTGGTGTTCCAGGACCCCACATTGGACGAGTACCTCACCGCCGAACAGAACCTGCGCTTTCACGCCTATGCTTACGGCGTGCCCAAAGGTACCCGTGAACGGCGCATGCGTGACCTGCTCACGCTGCTGGAGTTGTGGGACCGGCGCAAGCACAAGGTGCGCACCTACTCCGGCGGCATGAAGAGACGGCTGGAGATCGCCCGGGGGCTGCTGCACCACCCACGCGTCCTGTTCCTGGACGAGCCCACGCTGGGCCTCGATCCGCAGACGCGGCACCGCATTTGGGAGTACCTCCAGGACCTGCGGGCGCGCGAGAACCTGACCGTCTTTCTGACCACCCACTACATGGACGAGGCGGAGAATTGTGAACGCATCGCCTTCATCGACCACGGAGAGATAGCTGCTCTGGACACGCCGGACAACCTCAAGAATGCTATGGGCGGCGACGTGGTCACCCTGAAGGCAGAGGACAACGAACTGGCCTGCCGGGAGTTGCGCCAGCGCTACGGCCTGGCTCCTGAGGTGAGGAACGGGATGGTCACCTTCAGCGTACCACAGGGGGAGGAGTTCCTGCCCGGCTTTGTGCGCGGTTTTGAGCAGCGCCTCCTGTCTATCGGGGTACGGCGGCCTACCCTGGACGACGTCTTCCTCAAGCTGACCGGCCACGCCATCCGCGACCAGGAGGCGGATGCGGTGGAACAAATGAGACAGTGGAGGAGGTAATCAGATGAGGCAGCCATGGTAGAGGTGTACCGCGGTCTGTGGGTCATCGCTTACCGCGAAATCCTGAGGTTCGTCTCCGAGCGGTCGCGGGTGCTGTCGTCCTTCGGCATGCCGTTGCTGTTCCTGGTCATCTTCGGGGCAGGGTTCAACCGGGTCATCGGCTCGCTGACGGCCGAGGTGGACTTCGTCAAGTTCATCTATCCGGGCATCGTGGCCATGACTGTTCTGATGACTTCGGTGTTCTCCGGGCTGTCGGTGGTGTGGGACAGGGAGTTCGGGTTTCTGAAGGAAGTCCTGGTGGCCCCGCTGAGCCGCACTGGCGTTGTCATGGGCAAAGCCGTGGGCACCGGCGTGGTGGCCCTGTGCCAGGGGTTGATCCTGCTTGTCCTGGCCCCTGTTTTGGGGGTGTCCTTGACCCCCCTGATGCTGCTGAAACTCCTGCCGCTGCTGGTGATACTGTCGCTGTCGCTCTCCGGGCTGGGGCTTATCATTGCCGCCCGGATGCACTCTCAGCAGGGCTTTCACATGGTGATGCAGCTCCTGGTCTTCCCCCTGATCTTCCTCTCCGGCGTGTTCTTCCCGGTGAACAATGTCCCTCAGTGGCTCGAGGTGATCTCCAAGGTGAACCCGGTGACCTACGGGGTGGATGCCATCCGCCAGCTATTCCTGACCGAAGAGCTATCTGGTGCGGTGGGG
>QMOF01000216.1 GCA_003650185.1 Chloroflexota bacterium
CAGGACGACAGATCACAGCTACGCAACCGAAACAAGGCCATGGCCATACTCCGCGCCCGCCTGTTTGATATGGAGCAGCGCAAGCAGCAAGAGGAGCTCGCCAGCGAGCGCCGGTCCCAGGTAGGCACCGCCGAGCGCGCCGAGAAGATCCGGACCTACAACTACCCACAAAACAGGGTCACGGACCATCGCATCGGGTTGACCCTCCATAACCTGCCAGCCATCCTGGAGGGAGACCTGGACGAGCTTATCGAGGCGCTGGCCACGCATGAAAGAGCAAAGCAGCTAGAGGACGCCTTCGCGTGAACCTGAGAGAGACTCTTCGCCAGGCCGAGGGCCAGATTGCCTCAAAAGACATTCCTGATGCCCGTATTGAGGCCGAGTTGCTCTTGATGCATAGCCTCGGCATAGGGAAAGTCGAGCTCTACGCAAGCCCGGAACGAGAGGTCTCGCCCTCGGAGTTGGAGCACTTTTACCAGTTGCTATGGCGCCGCCTGCAACACGAGCCCGCAGCCTATATACTCGGGGAGAGCCAGTTCTACGGGGTTGACCTCCACGTCAATCCCCATGTCCTCATACCCAGACCGGAAAGCGAGCTACTGGTCGAACTGACACTGGAGTATGCCAATGAGCACCCTTCAAAGGCTCCTATCTCGGTGGCCGACGTGGGCACCGGCAGCGGAGCCATTGCCATGGCCATCGCCCTGCACATCCCCCAGGCTGAGATCTACGCCACCGACGTATCGCAGGCGGCGCTGCAGATTGCCCGCAGCAACTGCCAAAGGTATGGATTGCAGAGCCGAGTCCATCTCCTCCGGGGTGACCTGCTCCAGCCTCTTCAATGGCGCATGAACGTTATAGTGGCTAACCTGCCCTACGTGGAAAGCCGCAACTTGCCCAACCTGCCCCCTGAAATACGCCACTTCGAGCCCCTTGCCGCCCTGGCCGGCGGTAGTGACGGACTGCATCATATAGGTCGGTTGCTGGCCCAGGCCGGGCAGAAGCTCCTGCCTGAGGGGATGCTCCTGGTAGAGATTGGCCAGGGGCAGGCTGCAGCAGCAACCGCCCTGGCAAGGAGCCATTTCCCCACTGGCCAGATAGACCTGGTGCCCGACCTGGCCGGGATTGACCGGGTGCTGCGAGTGCGGACGTAGATACCGCTTGACGCCAGACCAGGGCTTTGAGCCCAGCAGCAAGATATGCATAAATTCGGCGACAACAAGGAGGACACGAGAGAATGCGCAAGCTAGACGGGAAAGTGGCCCTGATAACCGGTGCCGGTTCCGGGATAGGCAGGGCAACGGCTTTGCTCTTCGCCAACGAGGGCGCCAAGGTGGTGGTAGCCGACTACGTTCCAGAGGGTGGCCGGGAGACCGTTGAGCTGCTCAAGAACACAGGAGCGCAAGCTATGTTCGTGGAGGTTGACGTCTCCAAGAGCGCTGAAGTGCAAGCTATGGTCAAGTCAACACTGGACGCCCACGGACGCCTCGACATTCTCTACAACAATGCCGGGGTACTGGGCGGCTATGTGTTCACGGCAGACCTCAGCGAGGCGGAGTTTGACAGGATCGTCAGCATCAATCTCAAGGGCGTCTTTCTCGGTATGAAGCATGTCATTCCCGTGATGCTTGAGCAGGGTGGGGGCGTCATCATCAACACTGCTTCCACTGCTGGCCTGATTGGCCTGCCAGGTCAGCCCGCGTACTGTGCCTCCAAAGCAGCCGTCATCCAGCTCACCCGAGCAGCGTCGCTGGAGTACGCCGACCAGAACATCCGCATCAACTGCATCTGCCCCGGCGGCATTGAGACGCCGCTTGCCAGGCTACCAGAAGGCGTGAGGCCACCTTTCAGACAACCGCAGCCGATGCGGAGGATGGGCGAACCCGAAGACATTGCCCGCGCTGCGTTGTACCTGGCATCCGACGATTCGTCGTATGTCACCGGCATCGCTCTCACAGTGGACGGCGGCTGGTCAACCGGGATACCAAAGCACCCACCGAAGAACTGAAGACCAGTCTCATAGGCCAACCCTGGGCAACACAAGCCAGTCCTGGACGAACGTAAGAAGCGCTGCTTCCAGGACAGATGGCGGTCGGCAGCCGTGCCCGGCTACGGGAATTCCGCGATTATCACTTCGACTCCGTTAGCTGACTGTTCCAGATCGAGTCCAGCGCGCTCCAGTTCGGTTATCTGCGTGGCGGTTATGTCACCTTCCCTGGCATCGTACAAAAGTATGATCTTCGCCTGGACCGATGTGTTGCCGAGGGCATCGCTCGCCGTGAGGGTGACAGGATAGACCCCCGCAGCAGTGTAGGTATGGGAGAGGTCCGGGGCAGTGCTATCCGTCTGGCCGTCCCCGTCCAAGTCCCAGGCGCAGCTACGAGGAGACTTCCCTCCGGTCGAGGCATCGATGAAGCGAAAAGCTGGGAAGGCGCCGGTCTCTTCTTGCGACACGCTGAAATCGGCGGTCAGACCGGGGTACACGGTGATGCAGTCCGCCGCCGTCCTGGTAGCAGAATCCCCCAGGTAGTCCGTAACGGTAAGCGTGACAGAGTAGGTGCCCGCCTCGGCGTACTCCACGGTCGGCGTTCCGCTGGAGGCATCAACCACCCCATCACCATCGAAGTCCCACGAGTATGAGTACGGCGGACTCCCTCCGCACGTCTTGTCGATGAAGCCCACCGTCTGTCCGACCAGAGCTTCGTCGCTCTCACCTACAAAATCAGCCTCGAGAGCCGTACCAATGCGCACGCAAGCGTGCACGCAATCGGACGCGATTGCCTCAGCATCCCTGTCGCTCCACACCGCGTTTTCCAGAGCAATAGCGCTGGTATCGCCTGCTGCGCCGGTCACCTGGAAGTGCACCTGGCAAAGATAGCCCGAACCACTCACACCACCAACCCCGGGTATGTTCTGGACTATCCTCAGCGTTCCAGGTGACACATCTTGCCACACGTTCACAGGTATAGAAGTGCGCCCTATCCTCCCGGGAGTGACATCAATCAAGTCCAGGACAAGGCTGTCATAGGTGATATCGTAGTTGCAGGCATCAAAACCGGTGACGTTGGAGATGCTCACTCTGGCCCTGAAGCTCCTGCCTTCCGCTACTTGAATGGGAGCCAGTATCTCGACCACAGGATGAAGGCCCACCCCTTCGTCAAGCCCATCGGCTTTGGCCCCAGTGTTCCGTGCCTTATCGAGGGAGCCATAGGGCACCAGGTGGATGATTGCCAGCATGGCAATCCCCAGCGTTAGCAGGACCGGAAATCCTGCCAACGGCAGCAGGTTCTTCCATTTCATGTCCCTATCCCTGTGGCCGCAAATGGGCTGCCCCGATATGCCCCGCTCTCCTCACCTTCACCCAGCGCCACCTTCCAGGCTGCGAGGTGCGCGTTACAGCTTGCGCACAGCTGAACCAGCAGGTCCACTAGTTCTTGGAGTTCTCGACCGTCTCCACAATGGCTACCAGGTCAAGCTGGCGCGGATACTCCGGGCCGATACCCGTACCTACCGGCCAGCAATCATCACGCTGCAGCCCGGCTTCCTCGCGGGCCTTGGCTATTTGTGCTCGGATGCACAGTAACCACTCCAGGCAATCTAGATAATCATCCATGACCGCCTCCTGTACCAAGTAGTTCTATGCCACACCGCTGATGCCGCTCAGCAGCACCTGTTGCAGCAGATCAGGGGTCACTTTCAAGGCAGCCAAGGCTGTCGCCGCTGCCTCCCTCAGTAGCTCCATTTCGCCGGGGCTCACTTCAAAGTTGACATCTGGGGACGACGAAGCCCGGGGTGAGGTAGCCGCCATGTTGACCACTGCAAGCGTCCAGTCCATGAACGTTCTGCCCACGTCAGCCACCCCATCTCCTGTCCTGAACATCCCTTCCACTGCGTTCCTCAGGGTGTCGATCACGGCTGCCAGTTCCACTGCGATGGTGACCACTATTCGATCCTCCAGTGATGCCCCTGGTCAGGGCATCTGGCATAAGGGTGCCACTGATGTCGTGAACAGCACATAAAGGCCAATACCGCCG
>QMOF01000217.1 GCA_003650185.1 Chloroflexota bacterium
ACCTTGTATTCTGCAGCTACCTCTTCAAGCTCACTCATGCCAGGTAACGGCACCTGGTAGCTGTCGGGCATGTCCAGCATCATTCCACCCCGGCCCTGGCGCTCCAGTATGCCCAGTTCCCAGAGGAGTTGACGCTTAGGCTTACCAAAGCTGTCCATAGCCCCGGCCAGAATCAGGTTCTCCATCACCTGGCGGCTCAGACCTGTCCTGAGGTAGAGGTCCTGGAGTGAAGAAAATGGAGCATCGCTGCGGGCCTTTTCAAGACTCGCTACCGCAGCCTCCCCCATCCCCTTGACGTAGCGGAAACCCAGGCGCAGCTTGCCATTTTCCACCGTGCACAGGCCGTCGCTTCGGTTTACATCTACGGGCAGGACCATGACCCCATGACGCCTGGCATCGCCAACAATGACTTCAGGGGTATAGAAGCCCATCGGCTGATTATTAAGGAGCGCACAGTAGAACTCAGCAGGATAGTAGTGTTTCAGCCAGGCCGACTGGTAGACCAGCAGGGCAAACCCGGCCGCGTGGCTCTTGCAGAACCCATACTCGGCAAAGCTCTCCAGCTTGCTGAAGATGTCTCTCGCTGCCTTTTCGGAAACTCGGTTTCTCAGCGCCCCCTGCACAAAGCGCTGCTTCATCTCCTCCATGGCTCTTCGGGAGCGCTTGCGACTTATTGCCCGCCTCAGGGAGTCGGCCTCGCCGGGGGTGAACCCGGCCACCGCTACGGCCACCTTGAGCACCTGCTCCTGGAATAGAATCACCCCCAGCGTCTCCTCGAGGATTGGCTTGAGCCTCTTCAGCGGATATACCACCTTCTCCTTCCCCTGCCGGCGGCGGATATAGGGGTGGACCATGTTCCCTTGAAGAGGGCCGGGACGGATTATGGCTACCTCGATGGCCAGGTCCTCAATCGAGCGCGGCCTGGTCTGAGGTAGTGTTTGCATCTGGGCCCGGCTCTCTACCTGAAAGACGCCCATGGTGTCAGCCTGGCAAATCATGTCGAAGACCTTCTCGTCGTCAAGAGGGATTCTCTCCAGGTCTACGCCGATACCCCTGCTTTTCTCCACAAGCACCACCACATCGTGGATGAGCGAGAGCATGCGCAGGCCGAGGATGTCCACTTTGACCAGTCCGGCGTCTTCAACGGAGTCTTTGTCCCACTGACAGACAACCCGCCCTGGCATGGTCGCTCTCTCAAGGGGCACCATGTCGCTTAGCGGACGCGAGGAGATTATCATTCCGCCGACATGGATGGACAGGTGCCGCGGAAAGTCAGCTATCTCTCTGCACAAGGACAGGAAATGCTGCCATGACTCAGATGTAACGTATGGCCTGAACTCCTCTAGCCCGGCCAGGTCCTTATCTATGTCCTCAGTGCCGTAGCTTCCCACCGCTTTAGCCATCCGGTCAAGGATATGGGGCGGCATGCCCAGCACTTTGCCCACCTCTCTTATCGCGTTCCGCGCCTGAAAGGTGACGAAGGTGCATACCATGCCCGTGTGCTCTTCGCCGTACTTCCTGTAGACGTACTGGATTACCTGCTCCCTGTGATTGGTCGAGACGTCTATGTCTATATCAGGGAGCGAGGACATCTCCTCATTGATGAACCTGCCTACAAACAGCTTGTGGCGTATAGGGTCGACCTTGGTGATTCCGAGGATATAGGCAAGAATGGAGTTGGCTGCTGAACCCCTGCCCTGGGCGGGAATGCCGTTCCGACGGCAGTACTGCATCAGGTCCCAGACGATGAGAAAGTAGCCAGATAGCCCGAGCTCCCCGACAAGCTCGAGCTCGTATCTCAACTGGCTTTGCACTTCTTCTGGCAAAATCTCTCCATAACGCTTCTTCGCCCTCTGCCAGGAGAGCTTGCTCAAATAGCTATCAGCAGTCTCACCATCAGGCACGGGAAAATCGGGGAACCGATAGGATGAAAAGCCAAGGCTCACGTCGCACATGCTCGCGATAAGCAGGCTGTTCTCCAGTGCCTGCGGATATTCGCTCCAGAGCTCTGCCATCTCAGCCGTGGATTTCAGGTAGAACTCACGGTTCATCCGGCGCAGGTGAGACGATTTCTCCAGGGTGGTTCGATTCCTGATGCATGTCAGGACGTCCTGGAGGCGATGCCCCTCCTTCCTGGCGTAGTGCACGTTGTTGGTGACCACGCACTTGATACCCAGGCTCTCGGCCAGCTCAACCAGCTGGCGGCAAAGGCGACCATCTCCCGGGTAGAGGTTATTCTGGAGTTCGATGAAGAAGCTATCGCCGAAGATTTCGTGGCATTTCCTTGCGGTGGCCAGCGCCACGTCTCGCTTGCCGGCCGCGAGCAGAGTCGAAATTTTGCCTTTGCGGCACCCCGAGAGGCACACGAGGCCGTCCCGGTATGTAGTCAGACTGCTCCAGTCCAGGGCCGGGTTTCCCTTGCTGTGCCGAAGCTGCGCCCGGGTAATGAGTCGGCACAGGTTGGAGTAGCCGCCGTTGTCCCTGGCAAGCAGCGTGAGGTGAGGCCCCCCTTCCAGGGTGACCTCGGCGCCGATGATTGGCTTGATTCCCGCCTTTTGGGCTGACTTGTAGAATCGGACGACGCCGTAAAGCCCATCGTGGTCGGTGATAGCGAGGGCAGGCATCCCCAGCTCCACCGCCCTGGCCACCAGGTCCTCAGGATGTGAGGCGCCGTCAAGCAGCGAGAAGTTTGAGTGGCAGTGAAGCTCAACATACCCAGGCATTTTCCGCTGCGGCTTCAATCGTGAATTCTGCTCAGGTACCAGCTATTTGTGCCAGTTTCGTGGTAGATGTCGCAAACAAGGCCCCTGCTGGTCTTGACCCTGAAGTAGCATCGCTCTATGTCCTTGCCCCACCACTGGTCGGCCACCTTCCACTGCTCATATATGGCGGTCACCTCCTCGCCAGTGCCATGCCTGCACAGGGTAAGAGGCACTCCACTGGTGTTCGCCGTCACTCTTATTTCCTCCGGCTTCTCCAGTAGCTTCGCCATGTCACGCCTCCTTGTCCACGTCGATTAACCTGAACCTCCCTTCGGGAAGCAATGGCGCAGGCTCTACCATGACTGCTTTCTTTATCGGCTGATAGCCCAGCCTCTTGCTCATCTCACCTGCGGCTCTTGCCAGCTCCCGCTTCATCGCCCCGGGCTCCGGCCAGAGGGCAAGCCTTCGGCCTATGTCACGTTCAAGCAACAGGGACAGCTCTAACTCGTGCACCGGGTCGGGAAAACTTTGTCCCTCAAAGCAGGCTCTTAGCCGCTTGACGAGGCTTTCCCTTGAGACAGTTGATTCCTTGAGGGGGAGGTCTTTCTCTTTGGGAAGACCGCGTGACAGCCTGAGCCTCAGCTTTATCTGCGTGCACACCTTTCCCTCTGTCCTGGCTTGGGCTACCAGCCTGCTCAGCAATTCGTCACACGCCTTGAGCATCTCAGGGGAGGTCTCTGCGGGCGGGTCGAACTCAATAAGCCCGGATAAGACCTCAGGCTTCCTTCTAGGCACCAGCCGGCTGGAGTCAATTCCATGCGCAAGCTCACAGAGCCTCTTTCCTTCGTCGCCGAACTGAGCAACCAGAGCATCACGGGGGAATTGCGCGAGCTCTCCAACCACGCGGATGCCGAATAGCCCCAGCCGCTCCTTGGTGCCGTCTGAGCAAGGCAGCAGACCTGTGGAGAACGGGGCAACAAACTCCTTTTCAGTACCTGCCGGGATGATTACCGGGGCTTCTGCCGTGCTGGAAAAGGCGGCCAGCCACGAAAGGAACTTTCCGCTGGTTACTCCGATGCAGGCGCTGAGCCCCATGTCCTTGGCTATCCTGCTGCTGATGGTGCGGGCAAGCTCATGTTCGTCGCCGACACCGGTGACATCCAGATAGGCGCAACCAAGCCCTGCCACTTCAACCGTCGGGCTAAACTCGTCCAGGATGGAAAGCACCTGGTCAAATGCATCCCGGCACCTACCCTCATTCGCTTCTATGACAACTGCCTCAGGGCACAGACAAC
>QMOF01000218.1 GCA_003650185.1 Chloroflexota bacterium
ACCCCACACCCAGAGGGCCATCAGCACACTACTGCTCCCCTGCCCTGAGCACCCTCGAACCCAGGAGCAGGGCTACTCCAAATACCGCCAGCAGTACCCCGAAGCCGACGCCGACCCAAAGACCCACGCGACTCCCCTTACCAAATGCCAGCTTCACCAGCCACACGTCAGAGTTGCCAGCCCCATAGGACACGGTGTGGCCTGCGACGACGTAGCCGCCGTCCGAGGTCGCCTGTACTGAACAACCGTACTCTGCCCACTCACGTCCAAAGGTCCCGCTCCACACCTCGTTTCCAGCCAGATCGAGCTTTACCAGCCATACATCCGGCCAGGTGGAACCTTCCGCCCGGTGGTAGCCCACCACAACGTATCCTCCATCGGGAGTGCACTGCACGGCAGCGGCGCCATCCCCCCGCGCACCACCGAGGGGCTTGCTCCATTCTTCCTCCCCGTCTGTAGCGGTCTTTATCACCCACATGTCCACCTCTCCGTTGCCGCACGAGGCGGTGCTCCCGGCAACGACATAGCCCCCATCAAGAGTCTGCCGCACACAGCGGCCGTAGTCGTCGCCCGTGCCACCAAACGTCTTGTCCCACAGCCTGTTTCCATCGGAATCCGTCTTGATCAGCCAGACGTCGGCCAGGCCGAGATCGGCATCACGCACCTCCCCTGCTATGATGTAGCCGCCGTCGGACGTCTCCTGCACGTGACGACCGTAGTCCTGCCCTGGACCGCCAAAGATGGCCTCCCACAGCTTCCCCCCGCTGCTGTCCGTCTTGATCAACCACACATCAGCCCCCCCAGCCTCATAGTACCCTGTGACGCCTCCCACCACGTATCCGCCATCGGACGTCTCCTGCACGGAGTAAGCCAGGTCTCCAGCCAGCCCGCCGAAGGTCTTGTCCCACTCCTTCACGCCGCTGCTGTCCGTCTTTATCAGCCATGCATCGGTTGATCCTTCGCCAAATGAAGCTGTAGCCCCCGCCACTATGAACCCACCGTCCGACGTCTCCTGAACACAGTATCCATAGTCGGCCTCCCGGCCACCGAAAGTCCTATTCCACTGTTCCTGCGGCGGTCCGGCTGCCGAGGCTACCGAGACGGGCACAAACAACGCCATGAGAATGACCGTCATCCTCAAGACCATATTCCTCTTCCTTTCTCACTCAGGTCTGTTCGATTCTACCTCAGAGGCGCCGAGCGGTCGACTCCGGCGAGTGGTTGCTTCCTGCCCTTGCCAAGGGCCAACCACTTGGCGGGAACCCGTGTTCGCGAACGGACTGGTGTCGACTCAGGGTAAAAAGGGAATGCAGGGTGGGCTTCGCTACGCTTCGCCCACCCTGCCCCTGCCGCACTCCCGCCACTGCTGGGCGCGACTCTTTGTCGGGGCAGCACAGCCGCGATATAATGCAGGCGTTGAGCGACGCGGGAAAGCCCCTCACCGCTCAACGAGAGAGTATGGAAGACACTCTCCTGAGTTGCTACCGGGCACTGGACCTGACCGACGAAAAGGGCTTCCTGTGCGGTAGGATACTCGGTGACTTCGGGGTCGACATAGTCAAGATAGAGCCCCCCGGTGGCGACCCAAGTCGAAACATAGGCCCCTTCTACCACGATATCCCTGACCCTGAGAAGAGTCTCTACTGGTTCGCCTACAACGCCAACAAGAGAGGTATAACCCTCAATATCGAGACGGCGGACGGGCGAGATATTTTTAAGAGACTGGTCAAGACCGCCGACTTCGTCATAGAGTCGTTCCCTCCAGGCTACATGGACAGCATCGGCCTGGGCTACGAGACGCTCAGCCACATCAACCCCGGAGTGATCCTGACCTCAATCACCCCCTTCGGACAGACGGGCCCCTGGCGCGATTACAGCGGGGCCGACATCGCCCTGTGGGCGCTGAGCAGCTACATGTACGTCACCGGTGACGAGGACAGGCCTCCGGTGTGGCTGAGTCACCCCCAGTCCTATCTGCACGCCGGACTCGAAGCGGCCGCAGGAACGCTCACCGCTCTCCATTACCGCCAGCTAACCGGAGAGGGGCAGTGGGTTGACGTATCGGCCCAGCAGTCCCTGGTCCTCATCAGCCTTCAGAACCAGCAGTATTGGGACCTGGCCAGGTTCAACCCCAGAAGGGCAGGGGCATTCCAGCAACGTTCGGGGGTGAGGTGGGCTTACCAGCGCAGGCTTTGGGAATGCAAGGACGGCTTCGTCACTTTCATTCTGTTTAGCGGACACCTCGGAGCAGTCGGCAATCGTGCCCTCACCGAGTGGATGGACAGAGAAGGGCTTGCCCCGGAACACATGAAGAAGATCGATTGGGACACCTTCGACCCCCAGGCAGCGGACCTTACCGACGAAGAGTATGCCCAGATGATGGATGCCCTGGCACAGTTTTTCAAGAGGCACACGAAGGCAGAGCTCTACGAGCAAGCGGCAAAGGCCCGCATCGTGCTGTACCCCTGCTCCACCATGGAGGACCTGCGAAATGACCCCCAGCTTGCCGCCCGAGACTTCTGGGTGGAAGTGGAGCATGATGAGTTACCTGATCGCATAAGCTACCCGCGCCCGGCCACCAGGTTCTCCGCGGGCGCCTGCAATATCAGGCTCAGGGCTCCCACGGTGGGCCAACACAATGCGCAGATATATCAAGGAGAACTGGGCCTGTCACCAGGAGAGATGGTGGCCCTGAAACAGGCTGGAGTGATCTGATGACGAAGGCACTCGAGGACGTAAAGGTCGCCGATTTCACCTGGGTTGTCAGCGGTCCTTTGTGCGTTCGGTACCTGGCAGACTATGGCGCCCAGGTGGTCCACGTGGAGACAAGCCACCGCGTCGACCCGACCAGGACGATACCGCCCTACAAGGACAACATCGCCGGGCTGAACCGTGGCGGTTACTTCCACAACTGGAACAGCAACAAGCTTGGCATTACGCTCAACCTCCGGCACCCGAAGGGAGTGGAGTTGGCCAGGAAGCTTGTCCTTTGGGCGGATGTCATCGCCGAGAACTTCAACCCAGGAGTGATGGACCGGCTGGGCCTGAGCTACGAGGCGATAAGGGATGTGAAGCCCGACATCATCATGATAAGCCTGCCTTCAAAAGGGGCCGCTGGTCCTTACAGCACACTGCCTGCGGTAGGTCTCCACCTGGCGGCGCTGTCAGGCTTCATCAACATCGCCGGCTGGCCCGACCGAGACCCGGTGCTCCTTTTCGGAGCCTACACCGACAGCATCGCTGGCCGCCTAGGGGCAGCCGCCGTTCTTGCCGCCCTGGACTATCGCCGCAGGACCGGAAAAGGACAGCACATTGAATTGTCCCAGTTTGAGGCAGGCATACAGTTTCTCATACCCCCAATCCTGGACTTCGGCGTGAACCGGCGCGTCCTGGGCAGAAGCGGTAACCGCCACCCCTTCGCCGCCCCACACGGGGCCTATCGCTGCCGTGGCGACGACAGGTGGTGCGCCATTGCCGTCTTCACCGATGACGAGTGGCGGGCGACCTGCCGTGTCATGGGCAAGCCGGAGCTGATCGAGGACGGCCGCTTTGCCACGCTTCTGTCCCGCAAGAGAAACGAAGAAGAGCTGGATCGTCTGATAGAAGAGTGGACAGTGGACTACACTGCCGAAGAGGTCATGACTGTGCTCCAGGAGGCTGGAGTGTCTGCGGCCGTGGTGGAGACCGCCGAGGACCTGCACCATGACCCCCAACTGAAGCATCGTGGGCACTTCTGGGAGCTTCAGCACCAGGAAATCGGGATGTCGACGTACGACAGCATGGGGTCGCAACTGTCGAAGTCGCCGGCTGAACTGCACAAGGCAGCCCACACTCTGGGTGAGGACAACTACCACGTCTACACCCAGATACTGGGGCTCTCTGACGAGGAGTTCGTCGAGATGCTGGAGCAGGGAGTGTTCGAGTGAGTCAAGAGGGACA
>QMOF01000219.1 GCA_003650185.1 Chloroflexota bacterium
CTGCTATCTTGCCGATGTACTTCTCGCCACCCCCACAGACGTGTAAAGCGGCGGGATAGATCGCAACCCTCACGCTCTTCCCTCAACCATTACTCACCACGTGGGCGTAGACTCTGTTGGTGAACTCGTTTGGCTCCCTGGCTACTTTCAAGCGATGGCGGGGAACAGACAACGCCTGTGCCAGGAGCGACAACCCTCTCCTGACCAGTGGGTTGCTGTGCCTCAGTATCCTTAACTCGTTCAGGAAGAGACGCCCAGCCAACCTGACGTCGCCAACAAACAGCAGTTCGTAGTTCTTGCCAGCCAGGATGCCTTCGATTTCAGCCAAAGTTGGCAGGCCGTTCTCGATGTGTTCGCTCAGGAAGCGATGGTATTCACCGAAAGTCTGACGCCAGATCTCGTTTTTCGGATGGAAGTCGCTGCCCAACGGACCACAAGACACCACGTGGCCCTTGGCAACTCCAACCAACTCCTCAACGAATGGGTTACGGCTCCGAGGCGGTGTGTGTTCGAGTATATCCATGCAGACTGCCGGATCAAACGTCTGGTCCGCATACGGGAGTCTCTTTCCTTCGTACTTCACATCTCCGGAATCGTCAACATTTACGGCAGTGACCATGTAACGATCTGAGAACATTTGGAGCATTCCTGCCGTACCCCCGATATCAATTACTGTTCTGCTATCGCTTCTACAAAGGATGTCACTGACGACGGCATGACGCTCATATATATCAAGGCCAAGGAGGTACCTGCGCAGACTGGTCATTCACTGGTGGGCGCACTGCCCCGCTCCCTTCTCAAGGTAGAAATACCAACTCTTGGGGAAAACTCTGTTTCCCGCCCTGATGAACCCGCCGAGCGTAAGTCTGTTGGCAGCCGAAGTGAGAAGCCAGAAGAGCATGTCTGAGAACCTCTTCTCCAGAATCCGACCGGAGGACGGATCATGTCTGATCGTGAATACGTTCCGCCAGGCCCAGTAAAGGGCAGGCACGAAATTCTGGTTCCGCACCGCAACAACGCAGAAGTCGGCGGCCTGGAACAGAGATATCCATTCATTCTTCTTGAGGATGGTTACGTGCTCGTGTCGGTTACGGTCATAACGGCGGTTCAGTCTGGAATACAGCGTCTCCGAGAAGTGCGTTGGAACAGCGACTACGACAGTGCCATCCACACGACCTACCCTGTTTAACTCCTCGATCGCCCTGAACGCGTCTGGCAGGTGTTCCAGCACCTCAGTGCAGATCACCCTATCGAAGCATGATGACTTGAAGGGCATCTTCCTCACGTCGGCTTGTATCAAAGCGATATTGTCTTCAGCAAACTTGGGACGCAGTCTCTCGAGAAGGTCCCCATTAATGTCAATGGTGTAGACCGCTTGGCAGGCTGACAAGAGGCGGCGAAGTAAGCCGCCCTGCCCGGTACCAGCGTCCAACACTACGTCTTCCCTGCTGATGCCACAGACAGGCTGGTCGATTCTGCCCATTTGCCTCTGGGCATTCAATCGTGCCAGGCCTTCCTCATATCCTTTCTGAGAGTAACGTCCCGAGACCAACGCGTATAGAAAGGAGGGAACCCCGCAGCGACGCGAATCAAGCCATGCAATGACAGGTCTCAGTATCGGCGCCAAGGGCGTGATCACTGTCATGGCAATCTTCCAGGGGGATATGCGTGCTTTCGCCCGTGAGCCATCTCTGGTGAGCGTTGCTCCTGGCCACTTTCTTTCGAATAGCGCCCTGCTTCGGCCAGCCAGTTGGCTCCGGTAACAGTATTTGTCGAACGTCTCACCCCGTAGATGATAGCCGGTGGCCTTCTTGTTGAGTATGATTTGCAGGTCGTGACGCGTTAGCCTGTAACCCAGTTCAATGTCTTCGTAGAAAGGGCGGAAGCTCTCGTCAAACATGCCCTTCTCCAGCATGAATCGCCGCTTCAGAGAAAGATTGGCCGTGCAGAAGTTCCAGTAGTCCAGCCGGGTCCCGTCCCGCTCCCTGGAATGGGGAAAGCCCGGGCCCTCATTCATAAACCACCGCATGAAAGGTGAGACCACTAGCTCGGGCGCATTCACCACGGGGCCCACGATGGCAACAGTGTCAGCGGGGTGTTCTTCGTGGCCCCTTGCGTGCTCTTCGACGAGATTGGGTGCTGGAAGCACATCGTCATCTATAAAAAGGACTAGTCGGCCTTTGGCGTGCTTCAACCCAAGGTTCCTGGCAGCTCCAGCGCCTTTGTTCTGCTGTGTGACATAGGTCAGCCTGACCGGTGCGCTTTGCACCACCGCAGCGACCGTGTCCGCAGTGCCGTCAACCGAACCATCATCGCTCACGATGATCTCGTAGTCCCTGAATGTTTGAACCAGTAGTGCGTCAATGACCCTAGCCAACCACTTGGCCCTGTTGTAGGTCGGGATTATCACGCTAATTGCGGGATCGCCCATGCCATACACGTCTTCCTCCCTGCGACAACTCACTCCGTGCTAGGCGTCGAACGTAGCTGGACGAGACTCCGGTCGCCTACTCGGCCTCACAGACATGCATGTTATCTTGTCACCCAAGCACTCGTCAAGGTTGCTCATCGTGCGCGTCGTGTCTCACCAAGCCTTCCTGGGGACTTTGGACGTGTGGTTGGCACTTTCTGTAATCGTTCCCGGTCACACAGAGGACATTGGCCCCTTGCGTGCTCCAACGCGTTCGTCGATGGTCGATCAGTGCCCTGCGTCCCGATCACGCATGGCAAACGTCCGAACAGCCGACCGGCGGTTTGTCAAAACACCGTTATGTGCTGTATTATCCACTACGCCTCTAACTTGGTGAGGGCAGATCATGAGAATTACTTTCATAACTCTTGGCTATGCACCAAGGCCTTCGGGCGGCGTCAAGGTCATATATGAGTACGCGAATCAACTGGCGGCACGTGGGCACGAAGTGACAGTCGTGCATCCGCGGTGGCTACGTAAGATTCGGCTGAGGGATGTGGGCCAATCCGTGTTGACTAACCTTCTGCGTCCCCGCCGGCTCGCCGGCGTGGGCCTACAGTTGCTGGCGCAGGTGCACTTCTGGCTGACCGGGATAGGTGGCAGGCATTCACCTTCCACCACAATACCTCACGTGCCTTGGTATCAATTGCACAGTAACGTTAGGTTGCTTCTTGTGCCTGAGCCTGCACCATGCTATGTTCCGGATGGGGATGCTGTGTTCTGGTACTGGGGAAAGGATCACCCACCTGAGAAGGGCCAGCCGTTCCACCTTGTGCAGGGCTACGGCGTATTCGATAAGGCGCAAGAAGATGCCGTCATCCGAGCGCCGGTACCAGAAATAGCCATTGCGCGCTGGCTGTATGAGGAGGCACTCAGGCTTGGGGTGCCCAGGGATGAGTTGATCTACATCCCCAACGGTATCGACCATTCGAAGTACCGTCTCGTCAATCCCATTGACAAGCGTCCGGCACGTGTAGCGATGATGTACAGTCCGGCGAGCATAAAAGGGCCGAAAGACGGCGTCAGAGCGCTGGATTTAGCCCGGCAAAGATTCCCAGCACTTCAGGCTGGGCTCTTCGGTGTTTGCCGCAGACCGAGGACGCTCCCGGGCTGGATAGAGTATCACCGAGATCCGGCTCAGCAGGAATTGGTTGAGCACATCTACAACGGAAGCAGCATATATCTGTGTCCAAGTTGGCTAGAGGGCTTCCATCTGCCGCCTGCCGAAGCCATGGCTTGCGGCTGTGCTCTGGTATCCACTGATATCGGAGGGGTTCGAGACTATGCGGAAGACGGTGTGACAGCCCTCCTGAGTCCCCCGAGGCAGCCTGAGGCTTTGGCAGAGAATCTCCTTCGGTTGCTGGAAGACGTGGAGCTACGAACGAGGCTTGCGAAGGCTGGCCACGAGCGCATACAAGAGTTCACCTGGGAGCGAAGCGCCCGCA
>QMOF01000220.1 GCA_003650185.1 Chloroflexota bacterium
GCCCTTGACGAAACGAAGCAACTGGCCTTTGCCATGAAGAACGCTCTCCTGCTTGGACATGTGAATGAGTTTGGCTCTCTCCTCCACGAAGCCTGGTGCTGCAAGAAGAGGTTTTCCACCAAGATGACTGATCCAGGCATTGACGAGCTGTATGAGACAGCCAGGGCAAGCGGAGCCATCGGCGGGAAGTTGCTGGGGGCCGGGGGCGGCGGCTACCTGCTGCTGCTTTGTCAGTTCGACAAGTGGCACATTGTGGCGGAGAAGCTGGAAAGGGCTGGCGGGAAGATAGTCAGTTTCGCCTTTGATCTCCACGGGATGCAGAGTTGGGAGGTTAACGATGGGTGAGGAGATGAAGGGAAATGCGGCTGAGGTGGTGAGCCACCTCCAGGATAGCGCAGCGCTCAAGACCGCGCTGATCGGCCAGAAAGATTTGATTGTGCAGATAGCCAATCTGCTAACTGAGGCTTTTCGCAAGGGGAACAAAGTGCTGCTTTTCGGCAACGGTGGCAGCGCTGCGGACGCGCAGCACATTGCCTGTGAACTGTCTGGCAAGTTCTACCGCCACCGGGACTCTTTGCCAGCCATCGCTCTCACCACCAACACCTCTGCCTTGACCGCCATTGCCAACGATTACGACTACGCCGAAGTATTCTCCAGGCAGGTACGTGGTCTGGCTAGAGAAGGTGATGTAGCCATCGGCATCAGTACCAGTGGCGACTCCCCCAATGTCATCCGCGGACTCCAAGAGGCAAGACATTGTGGCGCTGTCACAGTGGCCTTCTCCGGCCAGGGAGGGAGGTTGGGGGAAGAAGCTGACCACGTTCTGTCCGTGCCTTCAACGGATACGCCCCGTATCCAGGAGGCGCATATCACTGCCGGCCACATCATCTGCTATCTGGTGGAAAAAGAGCTCTTCGGATAGACGCCTCCTGCCGACTGTCTCACCAAGCACAGAATGGCTGCCCCTTTGACCCGCGGGTTCCACGTTTCATCGGCTGTACGTTCGGGAATGCAGCTCATCGGGTGCCCGTACCGGTCCGGCAGATGTCCAGGCGTCGCGGCCTGGAGATGTGACGTGGTGCCAGCAGTCGCAACATAGCATTGATATCTGAGCACGACAGAATAGGGAACTTTTTGCCTCTCTTTTCGTTCTACCGTATGGAAGGGGCGCCATGTGGAGTAGCTTTCTGAAGCGGCCTGAAATGGATGGAGAATATCGGGACTGGCACCAAGCTTGCCCAGGTATCTGGTTCACCGCGTTGGGTCGAACCTGCGTCCCACAGGTCTTGGGCACCCTGCTGGAGTGATTGACGGTACATCTCTGGTGTGATATAAGTTCACGAAAGCCTAAGCTGGCCCGTGGGCCCAGTGCTGGGCTTGACAGTTTGGAGGATAAGGTCTATAAGTTGGTGGACATTTGAGGTTGCTGTGGGTGGAAGGAACCGCAGTGGTAGCAAATATCTCTGGCGTTACTGGTATCAAGAAGGGTTTTCCAGGGTATTCTCGAGTCATCGCTGTTTCAGCTACACCAGACCCGCGTTGCATTTTGGCCTCCGTCTCGACTTGCTGGTACGCCAGTCTGTGGTTGACGGTGTCTCACTGTGCTGCAATGGTACCGAATGAAGGGACACCGGGCCTAGGGTAGCCGTGGACATTTCGATTGTCGGTAGCGGGTACGTTGGTCTGGTGACTGCCGTGGGTTTGGCCAGCATCGGCCACAGGGTAGTGTGCATTGACGTTGATGGTAGCAGGGTAGACCTGATCAACCGAGCAGAGGCGCCCTTTTACGAGAATGGCCTGGCTGAAGCGCTGCGTACTCATGTCCGGGACAGAGGCGCCCTCAGAGCTTCCCTGGACTATAGTGAGATCGCCGATTCGGACATAACCTTCATCTGCGTCAACACCTGCTCTAACTCTGGCCAGAATGCTGACTTCCGCCAGAAGCACATCAAAGAAGCGACCAAGAAGATCGGACAGTCGCTGGCCAGCAAGCGCGACTACCACACAGTAGTGACAAAAAGCTCCGTGGTCCCGGGGACGACAGAGAAGATCATCATACCTCTGTTGGAACGGTACTCAGGCAAGCAGGTAGGCACGGATTTCGGCGTGGCGGTAAACCCCGAGTTTCTCCAGGAAGGCAGAGCACTGCAATCATTCCTGAACATGGACAGGATAATAATCGGGGAGTATGACGCCCGTTCTGGGAGCATGACCCAGGGCGTATACAACGGGTCACGTGCTCCGGTGTTGAGGACAAAGATGAGAACTGCGGAGATGATCAAGTTTGCCAGCAATGCCTTCCTGGCCGCGAAAATCTCCTTTATCAACGAGATTGGAAACCTATGCAAGAAGATCGGCGTAGATGTTTATGAGGTGGCGGACGGAATGGGGCTCGACCCCAGGATAGGCAGGGCTTTTCTCAACGCAGGCATTGGCTTCGGCGGTTCTTGTCTGCCCAAAGACCTGGAGGCCCTCCTTCGGAAATACCGGGAAACAGGCGAGAAAGCACCGTTGCTGAGCGCAGTGTACAACACCAACAAGTCCCAACCTCTGCGGATGGTTGAGGTTGCCAGGGCAAGACTGGGGGACCTCAAGGGGAAGAGAATAGGCGTTCTCGGTCTGGCGTTTAAGCCGCACACGGATGACATAAGAAACGCGCCTGCGGTCGAGGTGATACGCCAGTTGCTGGCTCAGGAGGCTCGGGTGGTGGTATACGATCCCAAGGCTATGCCAAGGGTGCGTGAGCTGTTCCACGAACAGGTGGAATACGAAGACAGCGTGGCAGGTGCTATCGCGGGATGCGATTGCATCCTGATTGTCACCGAGTGGAGCGAGTTCAAAGACGAGAACCTATTTGCCGGAAAGGTCGTCATAGACGGCCGAAGGGCTCTAGACCCTGACAAGGCCAGCCTGGTTTGCCAGAGCTACGACGGAGTCTGCTGGTGAAGCTGGTGGTGACCATACCAGCCTACAACGAGGAAGATACTATAGCCAAAGTGATATCTGAGATTCCCAGGCGCGTGAACGGCATTGATGCAGTCCAGGTGCTGGTGATAGACGACGGTTCCACGGATAACACTGTAACCGCGGCCAAGGAAGCGGGGGCGGACAGAATTCTGTCACACAAGAAGAACGAAGGGCTGGGCGTCACCTTTAAGGACGGTCTGGAGACAGCGCTGGAGATGGGGGCAGACATCATAGTCAACATAGATGGCGATGGGCAGTACAATGCCGCTGAAATACCTCGGCTGATTCAGCCCCTGGTGGACAACAAAGCCGATATAGTCCTGGGCTGGCGGGACATAGACCGCCTGACGTTCATGCCTAAGCGGAAGAGGATAGGCAACAAGGTGGCGACCTGGCTCACCAACATGGCTTCCGGCATGCCAGTGCCGATAAAGGATGCCCAGAGCGGCTTCCGGGCTTTTTCCAGAGAAGCAGCCCTCAGGATGAACCTGTCTGGAAGGTATACGTATGTCCAGGAGACGATTATCGAGGCCAAGTACAAGGGCCTGAAGATCGAGCAGATACCCATCGAGTTCAGGGCCCGACGGGGCGAGTCCAGGCTGATTCCCAGCCTGGCCACTTATGCTCGGAGGGCCGGGGCCATAATTGTGGGGACGTACTGGGGGTATCATCCGCTGAGGATATTCTCTCTGATCGGAACGTGTCTTATCCTCATTGGGTGTGGCCTGGGTGCCATGGTGCTGGTCCATTTCATCCAGCATGGTACGTTGGCGCCTCAGGCGCCGGCTGCTATCGCAGCGTCTGTGCTCTTGATAACCGGGCTTCAGTCCATAATCCTCGGCCTCTTCGCCGAGACGATCAAAAGCCAGAGGCTTTTCCAGGAGGAGATCCTGTACCGGCTGAAGCGAAGAGAATCAA
>QMOF01000221.1 GCA_003650185.1 Chloroflexota bacterium
CTCCGTAGGCATCGATGTAGGTGTTGAATATGTCGATATTCTCCTGCTGACGGCGCTCATGGGCTTCCGTCCACAGCCCCTTCTCCCTGAGGTAGTCGATAAGACCTTCATGAACGGGGATATAGGTGGTCTTGAGGGCCTCCATGAGGTGGTCTATGGTCATATACTTGTTTGAATCGTAAGTGTCTCTGTACTTTTCGTGATTCTCGTCCAGCCATTTAGCGAAGTGATAGACGAGGTCCGGGTCCGCGCTCTCCGTGGTAATGTCGAAGATGTAGCCCACTGTGCCCCAGCGGCCAATCGCTTCTGGCACGCCCGTGGCAATGGGACCGAAGGAATAAAGAGGATTCCTGGCCTGCCAACGGCGGGCCCCCTCCGGGTCCTCCTCTGCGTTCAGGTCCAGGAAACGTATGCCATGAGGCGCGGCAGCGACTTCGTAGAGGGTGGGGGAGGTGGGAAAGCCGAAGGCGATATCAGCTCTACCTTCGGCCACAGCCCGCATTGCCCCTGGAAAGCTGCCAGCATTTACCCACTCGATTTCTTCCTCATCAAGCTGGATCCAGGCCAGGAGCGAGCGGTGCGGATTGAGGGTGGACTCCTTCATGTTCCAGACGGCAAACCTGGTGCCCGGGCCGATGTCATAGATCGTCTCTATTTTCGAGTCTCCACGAACGAAGAAGCCAGAGTTGCCAAGGTCGTGAACCCAGACAATCCTTGCCTGGAAGGGCCCGCCATCTTTGGTAGCGTGGTCCTCTATAGCTTCGATAACGTTGCGCAAGGCGCTCTTGGAAGCTGAACTCAGGAACATATCGCCGTCCTTGAGGTAGCGCATGCATTTGGCCGGGTCAGCCTCCTGCACGACACGGATGACCATGCCGGTATCGGCCTCCATGATGGATGCCCAGCTTACGTATTTGGCCAGCCCGCTCTTGCCCGGCGCCGCAATATGCACCTGCTGCGGCCACTGCCAGCCCTGGTCGGCGTCTTCGGGCCGGGCTGCGTCGACGGCGCAGCCCGCCAAAACGGGTACGGCGCCGATTACCAGCAGCAGAGCCATTGTCAACGGTCTGAACAGAAGTCTGGTCACCTTATCGATCCCCCTTTCTCTTCGCCCTGCTTCGCCTTAACCCAGCGTGAGGGTCGGTACATACAGTAGGGCTCCGCTTCCAGATAGTCACCCGTAGCCTCATACGCTCTTGCCCGGCAACCACCGCATATCCTCTTGTACTCGCAAAGACCGCATTTCCCCTTGATGTTGGACAGGTCTCTAAGCTGCCGGAACAAAGGCGCGTCAGCCCATATCTGGCTGAAGGGACGCTCCCTGACATTGCCCGCTTCAACATCCAGGTACCCGCAGCCCTGCACGGTCCCGTTGTGAGACACGAAACAGAAGCCAGTACCGGCAAGACAGCCCCTGGTGAGCGTCTGCAAAGGGTGCTGAGTAGACACAGATGGCGCGTCCTGTCCGCTGGCCGCGTTTTTCTGCCTCTGCTTCAACACCCTCATGTAATGGGGCGCATCGGTGGGCTTGAAGAATATCCTGTCTCCTAGCTCCACCTGCCTGTCGTATATCCAGTTGAGGGTCTCCTCGTACTGCTGAGGGGACAGTTCCTCAGGCTCCAGGCCCTTACCCCGACCGGTCGGGACCAGCATGAACGGATGAAAGGCCACAGCACCAACTTCCAGAGAAAGCTCCAGCAGATCGGCCAGGTACTGTACGTTTAGCCTGGTTATGGTGCTGTTAATCTGGATCTCAATGCCGGCGCTGCGGGCATTGGCGATTCCGGCCATTGCCTGGCGGTAAGCCCCGGGTTTACCGCGGAAGCTGTCCTGAAGACCAGGTACGGGAAAGTCCAGGCTTACAGCCAGGCGGGATATGGGCACGCTCTTCAGCTCGGTTGCCAGCTCCGCAGATACCAGGGTGCCATTGGTGCCCATGACCACTCTTAGCTCCTGACTCACAGCATATTGGGCTACCTGCAACACGTCCGGCCGCATCAATGGTTCGCCGCCAGTGAGAATAAGAATGGGCCTGCCGGCTTTGACAATCTCGTCGATGAGGTGATAGCACTCTTCGGTGGAAAGCTCGCCCTGATATGCCTCGTCCTCCGACGAGGCACGGCAATGGGCACAAGAGAGGTTGCAGCGCCGCGTTATTTCCCAGGCCAACAGGTGCAGGCTCGGCCGGATGATGTCTGTGCCAGAATGTCGGCCAGTGCTCACTTGATGCCGAGCTCCTCATCAGTAAGATAGCAAGCGGGGTCTTCCGCCCAGGCATCACCGTAGACCGCCTCGGCGCGCTGGCGCAGATTGCCATTACATATGTCCAGGTATTGACACCTGCCACACCGCCCTTTGAGAAGGCCCTTACGGTCTTTCAACCCTGACATCAGGGCATCAGAGGTGTCCACCCAGATGTCGCCAAACCTACGCTCCATGACATTGCCCGCCGAGTATTGCCACCAGAACTGGTCGGGGTGAACATTGCCGACCGGATCAACAGCTCCGATTCTGACGCCGGAGCTGTTGCCTCCGTTTCTTTTGAGAAGTGCGTAGATGTACTCAGCGCGCTCGGGATTGGTCTCCTTTGTTCTCAGGTAGAGATATACGCCGTCGGCGTGATTGGCCACGGTGAGTACCTCCTTGGGCAGACCGCGCCGGTGCAAGTCCTGGGTCAGCTCGCAGATGGTATCCACAGTCTGCCTGGTCTGAATATGGCCTATGTCTTCCTGAACAAGGGTACTCCCCCGGCCGGAATAGGCCAGGTGATAGAAACAAAGCCGCTCTACGCCTTCCCGCTCCGCAAGAGAAAAGATGGACGGGACCTCCCGGAAATTTAGCCGGGTGATGGTGAAGCGCAAGGAGACCCGCAGTCCATGCTTGACGCAGTTTCTGATACCTTCGAGGGCCGCGCGGTAAGCGCCCTGCCTACCGCGAAAACGGTCATTGACCGCTTCCATGCCATCCAGGCTGATACCAACCTCGGCAAAGCCTATCCTGCCGAGCTCCCTGGCCGTGTCGTCTGTAATGAGGGTCCCGTTGGAGGAGAGCACCACTCTGAGACCACGCTCGACCGCAAACGTGGCCAGATCGAGCAAGTCATCCCGGAGCAGGGGTTCCCCGCCGGAGAACAGGACTACCGGGACGCCGAAGGCGGCAAGATCGTGGATGAAAGCCCTGGCGGAGGCAGTGTCCATTTCTGCTGCGGACTGGTTGTCACTGGCAGAAGCGTAGCAGTGGGCGCATCGCAGGTTGCAGCGGCCGGTACAGTTCCAGACAACGACCGGCGCGACGGTTGATGCCCCCGAGAAATCGGCAAACGGCTGATCATAGCGAAGGCTGTCACCCGGACCACGAGTATGACAGAGCAGACGGGAAATAGATATCACAGCAGGTTGTCCCCTTTTTCAGCAAGAGGATATCTGCTATCTCGGTGGTCTCCAGGCAGAGTGGCTTTGACCTCAGCAACCAGACGCTTCACAGTAAGTGCCCTTTGATGCCAGGTTACAGAATCATTTGATTCGGTTCCGGAATGCCAGCGGTCGCCTGCCAGTCCGGTAAAGGCTCCAACCGCCCCTCGCCTGTGCGATGCCGAGAGCTACATCGCCTCACCCCGGCCCTCGATAGTCTGCCCCGGCGACGCCCCCACAGGAGGAGAGAGCGGAGTTAATCTGCCAACAACTATCAAAGTCTACAATATTCTCCACAGAGATGTCAAAAACGGAAAGCAGCCCTGAATCAGCGATTGACTCCGGAGAAGGCATGTTCTGGGGTGTCATTAGTGCGAGAATACGGGTTGGGTAAGTTGAAGTGTTACGCTGTAACCGAGTCTCTGCGTGGGTGTCGGGCGCCCCCACCCAACC
>QMOF01000222.1 GCA_003650185.1 Chloroflexota bacterium
CTACCACGCACCACCACGAACAAGTAGAGCGCCAGGCCCAGCACCAGCAGCCCGCCGAACACCCCACCCAGTATGAAGGGTAGCTTGCTCGGGCCGCTTATGGAAAGCCCGACCGCAGTATAGTTGCTGGTGATGATGTTCCCTGACTCGTCTGTCGCCCGTAGCTCGATGGTGTGCTCTCCGGGCAGCAGGAAGGTATTGAAGCCGTATATCCAGGTGTTGCTGTTCTCCGGGTCCGCCTCAAACGGCGCTCTCTGCCAGGTGCCGCCATCTACACGGTACTCCAGCGCCACTATGGTGCTGTGAGTGTCGGTGATGGTGCCGGAGATCATAGGCGTCTTGTCTCCCGTCTTGATCTCGCCCAGGCTGGCGGCGACCACCGGCTCGGTGACGTCCACCACGAAGGTATCGGTGGCATAGTCGGCGGCTACATTGTTTCCCATGTCTGTCGCCCTCACCTCCACCGTGTGGCTACCGTCGGCCAAGGCGGCAATGGTGAAGGTGTAGGTGCCAGTCTTGTCGTCGCCCGGATCAGGCGTGAAATGGGCTGCTATCCATTCCCCACCATCCACCCGGTACTCGACCGAGACTATACGCGTGTAGGTATCGGTTACCGTTCCCGTCAGAGTGGGGGTATCGTCACCGGTGGGATCAGGCGACAGTGCATCGATCGTCAGCACCGGCGGCACGTTGTCGGTAAAGAAGGAGGCCGGCGCGGAGTACTCTGACCACTCACCGTACTGGTCTTGGTATCTCAGCCGCCAGTAGTAGGTGATGCCCCCGCTTAAAGCGCCATCCGGTACCAGGACGCTGGTAAGGTAGCTGACGCCGCCGCTGTCCCATGTCGGACTGCTCCAGTCATCGGCGTCCGTACTGATCTGCCACTGCGACCTGATATGAGTGTTAGAGTAATCATCCGAGAATGGGGAGCCCATCAGCGTCGGAGTGACGCTGACGATTTCACCGCTTACAGGCGACACAGCGCTGGGCGTGTTGGGTGCCCTGTTGGCCACGAAGGAGCACTGGTTGGAGTAGGACGACCAGTTGCCGTGGTTGTCCTGGTACCTGACGTGCCAGTAGTAGGTATAGCCCCACTCCACCATGTCCTGGGGCACGGTGATGCTGGTCAGGTTGGTGTAGTTGGTCAGGGTATCCCAGTAGGCATCGCTGTAGACCCCGGAGACGTTGGTCAACTGCCATTGGGAGGCCAGATGGGTCGCACCCGGCAGGGGTGAGGCGAACGGAGCAGCCTCAAGTGTCGGTACGAGGTTGTCGATGACAGCCCCATCGAGGGGCGAGTTGATCTGCGGTCGGTACGGGCCCTCCATGGAATAGGCAAGCTTGTAGGTGCCCCCGGTCTCGGTCAGCCAGACGATGTGCAGGCTCCCGGCTGCGATGGCGGGAATGGTCGACCCGGCCGAGTCCTGACTCAGGTTCTCCGGCGTCGGGTCCCACACTCCATCGGGGGACCTGCTCCGATAGAGAATCTCGTTGGTGCCGAACTCGTTGTCGTGCCACACCACGTGCAGCCTGCCGTCCTCGTCGACGGTGCCATCAGGATAGTATGATCCGCCTGCCGTCCCGGACACGTTAACGGCGGGAGCGTCAAGAGACGGGCTCCAGGTCCCATCGCTCGACCGGCTGCGGTACCGAATTTCAACGTTGCCCCCGTCATTGTCGTGCCACAGCACGTGCAGGGTGCCGTCCGCGTCAACCTCGGTGTCGAAGAGAGGATCGGCCGGACTGGTGCCAGCGTTGTGGGAGACGTTGACGGCGTACTGGTCCAGAGCCGGGGCCCACTCGCCGTCCGGCGACCGGCTGCGGTAGAGTACTTCACCATTGTCCACGTCGTACCATATGATATGAAGCGTCCCATCCTCTGCCGCGGAGAGAAAGGCGTTCCTGGAGTTCCCCGGGTCAATTTGAGACACGTCGACCGCTTCCGACCATTCCCCACCAGGCGGCTTGTAGCGGTAGTAGATGTGGTCTACGGGGTCGTACTCGCCGTATGCCACGTGCACAGTGCCGTCGGCGCCCACGGCAACGCTGGGGTTGGCCCCCTGGGCGTCGGGCGACAGACTCAGCGGTTCCTCATCAAGGGGAGGCGTCCACACCCCGTCGGGCGATCTGCTCCGGTAGAATGCCTCGTAGTGGCCGTCCTCGAAGAGGTTCGAATTCCACACCACATGCACGCTGCCGTCAGGGCCCACGGCGATGTCGGGATTGACGGCCTCCCCCGGAAACTCTGCACCGGATACATTGGTCACCTTGGTGATTTCCGACCAGACACCGTTGCTTGACTTATTGCGGTAGTACACCTCGTTATAGCCCGAGCTCAGATCATGCCACACCAGGTGAAGCATCCCGTTGTGATCGACGGCCATCCGCGCCCTGTGGGTACCCGAAGCAGTCCAGGTACCGGAGAGTATTTCCGGCTCCGTCAGGGTGTCCGGGCTGGAGACCCAATCGAAGATGTTCTCCACGAACTGCGCGTTCTGATAATCCTTGTCCGCCATGTATTCATCGGTGGCGAAGTACGAATCGCCCACCACCACCACCTTCCCTTCGCCGTCCCGTGCCACGGCCACCGCGGGAGTACCGGAAGAACTGACTAGCTGGGCAGGCGCCGAAACCTTGAGCGGCTGGCATCCGGTGTCACCCTCAGCGGTCAGCACGCTGGTCACGCCCTCGAACAGCGGATGGGCCTTGCCCGTTACGGGCCCGGTGAGGGACTCGTTCTTAAGAGCGACGCCAAACCACTGGGTCACCGCATCAAGGTTGTCGCAGGCGTAGAACCAGTGGTCAGTTGTGCTGCGTAAGCAGTCGAGGAAAACAGGGGTCAAGAATACCTGAGTGTAGTACTGGTGAGCCTGGCTGCCCATGACAACCAGGCCTCCGCCATTCCGGACGAAAGCGTCGATAGCCTCCAACTCCTCGGTGCTGTACGGCGACGGCTCGCGGGAATACCACGCTTCACGATCGCCCAAGAGACAGCTCGCCCAGTGCTGCACCCAGTAACCCCATGCCTGGTACACGCCGAGGACCAGGACATCAAACTGCTCCAGGCCGCCCCTTATGCTTGTGACGCCAGCACTGGACACGGTCAACTCATAGCCCCGGTCAGCCAGCAGCTTTCGCAGTGTGTCGTAGCGTCCGCCCGTGGGCTCCCACTTGCTATAGACCCCGTGACTGGTGTCCCACAGCACCTTCACCGGCGCCACAGGCGCCGCCTCCACTGGCTCCGGGCGGCCGACAGCCGGCACCAGGACTGCTCCGAGCAGCATGCAGGCGACCAGCGCCAGGTAAAGTAGGTGACCCATGCTTCTGCCTTTTTCTCTCATCGTATTAACTCCCGGCCTGGCCTGCCCTGGATAGATGCGCTCCGGCAAGGCAGCCAGTTTGTGCTCCACACCATCTCTCCCGCACAACCATAGAAGCAATCAAAAAGAGGCATCCCCACGCCCGACCCAACACAGCGCAGGAACGCACACGCTCATCCCTTAATCTTCCGGTGGCACCCAGGTTATCTCCAGGGTGCCCTCTACCTCCGCCTCGTCATCGAGATTGGCCACGTACACCCGCCAGCTATCGCCCTTCTCCAGGTCCGCCGCGGTGACCTGGTAGCTTATATGCAGAGGATTGGTATCCTCATGCCTGGCCAGCACATCTTCACCGGTGCCTGGCCCGAAGAGTACCAGGGACATTCTTTGCGCTTCCCCGTCCCAGGTGGCATCGGCGGTAATATTGCCCAGGTCGCTGCACTTCACCTCGTACCTGGTGAAATCATTGGCGGCCAGTTTGAAGGCCTGCGTCACCTTGCCAAAGCCCGGCCCGCCCCCGCCCAGCAC
>QMOF01000223.1 GCA_003650185.1 Chloroflexota bacterium
AGACCTCGCGCAGGATCGTGATCGTCTGCTTCGCGACCGCGCTCACGCTGATCGTGGCGTTGGTCTCAGCCTCGACCTCTCCGGCGCTCACGCTCACGAACGTTCCGCTCGCGTTGACCTCGAGCTTCGCGTCTACACTGCTGAGGACCTCCATGGTGCTGTTCATGTCTCCGCTAATGGTGACATTGGTTGTTCCTTCGAGTTTGATCGTTCCCTTCGGCAGGGTTACCGAGGTGGGCTCGGTGCTGTAGAGGGTGAGGGTCGTGATGGACGCCCAGGTGCTGGCGTTGCATTCTGTTATTACTAACGGTAATGTTGTACTTATGTCCAAGAACTCGATACTGACGTTGCCCTCGAACATTGTGACGTTAAGCGCCTGCTGTCCGGACATTCCGGTCGCGTTGATCGTGGCCGTGACGGTCGCGTTAATGGTTGCAGTTCCATCGATCGTTATTTCTCTTCCCGATCCGAGTTTGATGTTCGTCTTTCCATGCAGGGACATGTTGGCGTCTCCCCGCATGCTGATTGTCAGAAGGTCCGCCGTTGTGCTCACATTTGCGATCTTTGATTTCAACTCCGTAATGTTAAGCCTTATTGTCGTCTCGTTTATCTCAATGCTCGCCCTGAGGTACTCCACAAGCCCAATCTCTCCGCTCACACTCTGCTTGATGTTCAGCTCTACCCTTCCGTCGTATGTTACCGTGGACGCCGGGGTTATCAGCTCGACGACCCTTGTCAGTATGGCGCTTCCGTTAACATACATGGTGAGTGCCGCGTGGGTTCCGTTTAGCACTATCGGGCCGGAGAAGGTCACATTCAGCTCCGCACCCTCATCCGTCTTGATAGTCTGCTCAGTTATCGTAACGTTGCCCTCCGCCCACATCCTCCTAAGTTCAACCTCCACATCCACCTCACTGAGCTCCATGAATGTACCGCTCTTGTTCATCAGGAACTTAAGCGACTGCCTCTCCGGAAGCCTCGCCCACGCATCCAACTCTAACCTGGTCATGTTGGCAAGCGTCGTTCCGTTGACTCCCACAAGGATTCCCGCAACCTCTATTCCCGTGTAAGTCGCTGTCTTGTAGACACCACTCGCGTTGAGGTTGAGGTCCACCTCGGTTCCGCTGAAGAACGCCGTGACATTGACGCTCATCACCGAGTGGTCCCTGGTGATGATGTCAAGGGTCGCGTTCGCGCTTCCGTACATGTCTATCTTGATGTCGGTGGTGACGTTAAGCACGCTTATGCTGACATTAACGGAGTCTCCTAGGGCAACCTCGACCTCAGTCGCCGCCATTGTAACATTGGTCAGAAGGTCTCCGGTTATGAGGCTCTTCGCACTCTTCGCGTAGATGCTGACGTTCTCGAGGGTCGGCAGGAAGAGGGTCACATTCAGAGGCTCAACGACCGTGAGGTTGAAGTTCTGATGTACCAGCCTGAACCTCAGATCGAGTTCGCTGACGTTCAACTGCATCCTTGTCTCGCTGACGTTCAGGTACGTTCCGGCACTGCTTATGTTCACCCGGGTGCTCATGGGCACCTCCAGGGTAATCTTTGAGGTCATGGTTCCACTGACGTTCAGTCTCAGCACTCCGGAGGTCTCCACAATTCCACCCGGAAGCTCAACCTTCATACTCTCCGATGTCTCATAGGTTATATCAGCAGCCGAAAGGTCAACTCCCAGCTCCGTGACGTTGACCTCCTGCATCATACCCTCCACTATCACCAGGTCGACCTTGGTTCTCTCCTTCTCAAGGTACAACACCGTGTCGACCTTGCCTCCCTGCGCAAGCGTCGCATTCATGGAAATCGTGGTATTTAACGCGACATTGAGGGTTGCGAGAGTTACATTGATGGACTGACCGGATGGCAACGCAACACCCAGTATGAGGGGCTTCGTGACCGTGAGGTTGAAGTCCCTGAGCAGCGCTCCGAGTAGCACATTCATCTGGGTGACATTGGTCACGAGTGTTGCCTCACTCAACTTGATCGTCGTGTTCTCCGCAAGCACCACAAGATTCGCGTTGAACGTCGTCTTGGCCAGCATTGCACTGCTCAGGTCTCCCGTAACGTTGACCTTCGTCTTTCCTGTCAGGGTGAGGGTGCTCGCCGGAAGTTCGACGTTTATCGTTCCGGCAAGATCCACATCCACCTTCAGATCAAGGCTCTGGACACTGGTGAGGTTCAGCTTCGCGATGGTCGCGGTGAGGTTGACCTCACTGACCGTAACATTGATCTCGCCGGTTGTGAACTTCGCGGTGAGGTTGAGAGGAGATGCAAGGTACGCGGGATCCACCTTGAGGGCGCCACTTGTGCTGATGGCCGCGGTTCCGGTGATGGTTATGGTTCCGGAGGGCACCATCGCCCTAGTGACTCCACTCAGATCTATCCTCGAGGAGATGTCGCTGTACGCGGAGACGTTGAGCTCACTTATGTAGGCCCTGACCTCGGTCTCTCCCACGGTCATGATGACGCCCTCGCTCTGGGTGACGTTGAGGGTCATCACGAACGCCGGAATCGTGAGGTTTAGGGAGATCGTTCCGGTGGCGTTGAAGAACGTCTTACCACTGGTTATCGTTATGCTCGGAAGCTCTATCACGGTCCTTTCGGTTCCGTTCACGGATATGGTTCCACTGATGTCGGATACGAGGGTGACGTTCTCGGCGGTGACGTTCAGGGCGTACGCCTGGTGGAGTATCTGGAATATTCCGGTCTCATTTGCTACGAGGGTGGCATCCATCACTCCCTGGATGAGTTCAACCTGAAGGCTGACGCTCGCGTTTCCGACGGTTAGCGGAGGCTCCACACATATGTGGGTCACGTTTCCGCTGAGGTGGACAACATAGAGGTCAACGGTAGATGTGATGTTCAATCCGGTGACATCCACACTCACCGTGGCGTTCAACTCGAAGACCTCGGCCGGAATCTCCAACTCTCCAACTCTCGCAAGACCCAGGTTGAGGCGGTCCTCGAACACCTCCACATCTATCGGGAGGCTTAGCTCCACTCCCGTCATGTTGAGCTTCGCGGTTCCGTTGATGGACAATGTGGAGGTTCCGTTCAGCACGAACTCCCTTCCTCCAAGCCACAGGTCAACGTATCCCGACGTCTTGACGGATGTCTTCATTATCTCAACATAGCTGAGGTCGGTGCTGCTGAAGGTAACAACCATGCTCGTGTTCAGGAGGTCGCTCCTGTTGACCCTCAGGAATATGCCCGTCTCATTGATCCACAGATTGGCCTCCATACTCGTAACTATCTTGTACATTGTTACATTTAGCAGTCCGACCGCGGTTATGTCGACGCCCTCCATCACAGTGCCCGCCATCGGCGTCTCGACAACCATCCTCTTGTCGTAGACAAACGTTCCGTTGAAGTCCGCAAGCATCAATCCGGAGGTTCCGTTAAGGTCAAGATCAACGTTCCTCAGATCCATAACCTCCCCACTGTACTCCACACTCATCTCTGCAACCCTAACCGTGCCGTTCACGAAGAGGTCCACCAGATCGATTCCGACCTCTATCTTCTCAATGCTCATGTAGATCATGCTCTCGTTGACCACGAGGGGCCTCAGGTGGAGGTACTGCGGAATCCTAAGCGTCGCATTCAGCACAATCTTGACCACACTCACGTTAAGCGGAGGCTCAACGCCCTGTAACAGGCCCGCCGCCTCAACCTTCAGGACATCCGAAATCACCGCATCTCCGTAGGCGCTCACGTTGAGACCGACTATGGGGCCGGCAAGGCTCATCTCAACATCCGTCTTCAGCGTGAACTTGGACGCTCCGTACCAGCTCACAAACTCCATGGTGACGCTAGCATCTCCGTAGGCCTCGAACCTGTC
>QMOF01000224.1 GCA_003650185.1 Chloroflexota bacterium
ATCCCCCAGCCTCCCCAGTCGACGTTCAGCATGAAGCCAACGACGGCCCCCAACCCAGCCCCCTGGGCCACGCCTATGAGATAGGGGTCGGCCAGTGGATTGCGGAACAGCCCCTGGTAGGTGGCCCCGGCCACAGACAGCGCCGCTCCAGCCACCGCAGCCAGCACCACGCGCGGCATGCGGATGTCCAGCACGACTGTCTCCAGCGGGGCTGGCCAGTCTGAGGCGATGGACATAAAGGGCAGCTTCGACAGGACGATCTTGCAGGTGGTGGAGAGAGGTATGCCGATGCTCCCTATGCCCACGCCGATCAGCATGACCGGTATGAGCACCAGTGCCAGGGCCACCAGGGCATATATTCGGCCCCGCCGGCGCAGAAGCCGAGACGTGGACAGGTCGATGGTACTTGCCCCTCTACCAGCTATGCTGGGAAACATGTCCCCAGGGACCCGGGTCCCATGTCATGGTCAACTGGCCTCACCGAAGATCTCAGGCTGAATAATTTCTGCATACCGTTCTAGCGCGTCCACTATCCTTGGCCCACCGCGGGATACCAGGTCTGCGTCTACCAGGTGGACTCTGTCACTCTTGTAGGCCGAGGTCTCCCTGAAGGGAGAATCGCTGGCGATCACCCAGTTGTACGGCTCGGACATGGCATCGCCGTGGCCCGTAGAGACAGTGATCACCTCCGGATCTCTGGCAACCGCTGTATCCAGATTGACCTGCGCATCTGCCTCTGCAATATCCGCGAACACGTTGACTCCACCAGCAGCCTCGATCAGCGCATGAGCGAAGCTCCCTTCTCCAACGGTCCACAGTGGGTCATGCCAGGTGATGTGCAGCACGCTTGGCCTCTGGCTGTCAGCCAGGCCCGCCGTCCGCTCGGTAACGTAGTCGATCCTCGACTGCAAGCTCTCCACGAGACTGGCCGCCTGCGCCTCTTTCCCGGTGAGCTTCCCCACCAGGGCGATGTGCTCCATGACATCATCTAATGTATGGGGCTTCAGTATGAGGACCTTCAGACCCTTCTCCTCCAGCCAGGCTGCATCACCAGTCTGGTAGTGCATACCGGTGGCCAGGACCACATCCGGCTCCAGGGCCACTATCTTCTCCTTGTTGGGATCATAGAACCCGCCCACGCTCTCGACTGAAGCAGCCTCCGGCGGGTAATTGCAGTAGTCTGTCCGGCCGATCAGCCTGTCACCGGCGCCGACAGCAAAGACTATCTCCGTGGTACTTGGGGCCAGGCTAACGATGCTAGACACGGGGCCATCGAAAGTAAGGGACCTGCCCTCGTCGTCAGTTACCAAAGCCTTGGAACTGGAGCAGGCGTTGGTCATGCCGAGAGTGACTGCCGAGAGCAGAAGTACTGATGCCAGTACTGCCAAGATGGACTTTTTCATTGGATGCCCCCCCTTTCTAATCGCTTTTCTCGCGGATGGACTTCACCATCGGGCCCCTGCCTGCCCGCGGCGGAAATCCACCGTGGTGGACTAGAAACAACCGTGCTTGATTATACCGCCGATGCCGGGCAATGTCAACCGGGCTGCAGGCCGTTCTGCGGTGGGCACAAGGTGCAGCGGCCAGTCCAGCCTCCTCTGGACACAAGCGGTAGAATGGGGGTGGTGAATGCCTGGATGGCATCGTAAGGAGGGTAGGCATGGACGTGCTGACCGCGATAAAGGAGCGAAGGAGCATCAGAAGGTATGAGCCGAAGCCGGTCTCCCGTGATCAACTGGAGCAGGTCCTGGAGGCGGGCCGCTGGGCACCTTCGGCCAGCAACCGTAAGCCCTGGAAGTTCATCGTGGTGACAGACGAGACGGTCAAGAAGCGGTTGGCTCAGGTGGCTACCTATGGCAGCTTCCTGGCCCAGGCCCCTGCTGCCATTGCCGTGGTCATCGACCCGCAGGGTTCCACGCACCCGGTGGAGGATGGCGCTGCCGCTACCCAGAACATGCTCCTGGCGGCTCACGCACTCGGGCTGGGAGCATGCTGGATCGGCTCTTACGGCTCCGTCTACGAGGACCGCGCGAAGGAGATACTCCGTGTGCCCCACGACAGGCGCCTCCTTTCGATCATTGCTCTCGGCTATCCTGCCGAGTCGCCTCGATCGAGCAGGCTAGAGTTCAGCAAGATGGTGTGCGAAAACGGGTACTACTAGGCCTGCATGAGTGTCAGGTGATTCAGCCACCCCACCGATTATCGATTATCAACGCGCAGCCCTTGCGCCTGTGTCACATCTGTGGTAAAAAGAGCCAACCGGTGAGGCTTGCCAGGCGCAAATGCAGGAAGGCGGGAGTAGTGGAGCATCAATATCCGTGGTCATACCCGCCTTCAACGAGGCAAACAGAATCGGCCCTGTGATTGAGAAAGCAAGAGACCTGGCCAGCGAAGTCTTGGTGGTGGATGACCACAGTGCCGATGGCACACCAGAGGTAGCCGAAAGGCTCGGCGCCCGGGTTGTGCCAAATAGCTACAGCAAGGGGTACCTCGGGGCAATCAAGACCGGCCTCCTGTCGGCCTCCGGCGACGTCATCGTCACTCTCGACGCCGACGGCGAGCATGATCCCGGCGACATTCCACGCCTGGTGCAGCCGGTCCTGGACGGCAGAGCGGACCTGGTGCTCGGCAGAAGGGACATGGCGCCTCGCGTTTCCGAGCGGTTCATCAACTGGCTGACGCGTTTCAGGGTCAAGGTGGACGATTCCTGCACCGGCTTCAGGGCGCTGACCAGGGACCTGGCCCGCCGAATGGAGCTGAAAGCGAGGTGCACCTGCGGCACCTTCGTCCTGGAGGCAAACAGCTACGGCGCGCGGATTGCCGAGGTGCCGGTGACCATCCACGCCATATCCAAGCCGAGGACCATCTGCTGGGGCCACCTGTGGCAGGTGGGGTATGTGCTGCGTTGGCTGCTGAAGCCACCTGCTACGGATCACGGTGCGGCAGCAAGCTGGAGAGGGCGGCCAGGTTGAGCGAGCTTCGCTGGCTATTGACAGCCTTGCTTTGGGAAACTAGACTCTATTGTTCATGAAGCTTTGTGGTTGATGGCGAGGTTGGAGGGTATGCTAGCGGCGGCTCGTGTCTTGGAAACGGCGCGTAGGTAGGCAGAAATGGGCCCTGCATCTGTCGAGTGGGAACCGTTAGGATGAATCGATGGGGTGACAGCCAGGAGCCCGAGGGAAGGGTTCCGTGAATGCGTGTGTAATCATCCCGGCCCATAACGAAGCGGAAACGATCGCCGGAGTCGTCCAGGAGGCCAGGAGGCATGTAGACCGGGTGGTGGTGGTTGATGACGGCTCGACGGACATTACGGCTGAGATAGCACAGCAGAATGGCGCCGAAGTTGTTCGTCATGGGCAGAACCGCGGCCCTGGTGCGGCTCTACGATCCGGGTATGATGTGGCCATCTCGAGTGGGGTGGACTATGTGGTACAGTTAGACGGCGACAGGCAACATGATCCCAGGCACATACCTGACATGCTGGAAGCGGTGCAGCAGTGCGATATGGTCATCGCCAGCAGGTTTCTCAACGGCAGTCATCGGCACTATCCCCTGGTGAGGAGATGGGGCATTTCCTTTTTCACTTTCCTGGTGAACCGCCTGGGTGGGGCCAGACTCACTGATATCACTTCTGGATACAGGGCCTACAGGACGGAAAGCCTGAGGAAACTGGGGCACATGCCGGAGAGGCACTGGGCAGTAGAACAGACGTTGCGGGCGGCGAGGAGGGGACTCAGGATCAGAGAGATATCGATCGAGATGCCACCTCGCAACACGGGCGAGTCCCAATTCTCCTTGAAAACGTATGCCATGTATCCGTTCAGGATGGC
>QMOF01000225.1 GCA_003650185.1 Chloroflexota bacterium
AGGCCAAATAAGGCCCTGACCGCGCATCTGTAAGACTCCAAAGCATCTCGCCCGTCGAGCGGGTCACTGAAGCACCTATGGCAACAACTGAGCTAAGGGCAGTTAGTCAGACACGCTCCTAGGGCGCGACAGTCGGCCCGGGACATTGCGGCGGGTTCAATCATCATCATCCTGGTGAGCGTCCGAGAGACCTGAACGGTATATCTTCTCCCGCTCCCTTACATGGCCCATAGCGGTCTCTACGAGGATAGGCCCCCGATCCTTGCGGGTATCCAATTTGAGCACCTGGATGCTATAATCTCGCAACGGATTTGTGGTACGCACGGCATTGGAGCGGTCCAGCAAGACGCAAAGTGCAGTAAGGAGGCAGTGACCATGTTGTGGCAGGAGTACCGCAAGATTTATCACAGCTATGAGCTGGGGATCAGCCAGACCAGCACGCTGGCGCGCCTGAGCAGAGAGGTCTTGAAGGATTTCCCCAAGCAGTTGCCCAAGAGTGTCAGGGAGCCCTATCTGAGGGCGCTGGGCCAAGTCAGAGACATGCTGGGGGATAGCCTGGTGGGGAAAGAAGATGCCGTGGGCACAGAGAGTGCGAACGAGGAGACGCGGCCCAAGCCAAAGGGACAGAAACTCGACGAGGTAAACAGGGACTTGCTGGCGCACGTGCTGCCGATGTTCGTAGCGCTGGTGCGGCTGGGCTACCCGGCCTCCAGTGTGCGGTTCGACATGCTGCTTCATTCTCAGCAGTTGGTCATGCTCCTTGCCTATTTCGATGCGTTCATGGCGGACACTCTACGGGTTGTCTGCAAGGCGCGGCCGGAGGTACTCAACAGCGGCGAGAGAGTGGAGGTGAGAGAGATACTTGAATGCGGCGGATGGGAGGAGCTGCTGGACCGCCTCTCAGAGCGGTACATATCGCACTTCCAGAGAGAGCCAGCAGGCAAGCGGCTGGATATGCTGAACGAGCATCTGGCCCTTGACATCAAATGCTCTGATATGCAGCTGCTAGAGCAGGCGGAGAAGATCAGAGACATCGTCCTTCACGGCAGCGGACGAGCAGATGAGGAGTACTTGCGCCGGGCGGGGCTGAAGGATGTAAAGGTAGGTGATTTCGTTCCGGTGTCGCCCGAGCAACTTGACAGACTCCTCTGGGTAACGAGAATGTTGGTTGCTGACATCTTCGTAGAGGTGTCCAAGAAGCTGTTCCAGGTTGACGATTCTCAGCTAAGCATGGTCTGGCGCAGAAGCGCCCCGCCAACCGACGCTGGTGCCTCATGACAGGCTTTACTGGTACAGGAATGGGTCGGCCTGAGACCGTCGTTCCGGACCAGGCTGGAAGTCTGCAAGCGGGCGCAAAGACAGACGGACTGGCACAATTGGCGCCGGATGTGTGAGCATCCCGGACGTGAGGTTAAGGAGGAGTCTTATATGAAGACACTAGCACAGTGGTATTTCGCCAGGAGGTCCTGGCAAGTAGTCATAGCTGGCCTGCTTGCGTGGCCGCTGGGTGTACTGATCATATTGGCGTGGGTGGTCTGGCTGATACTGGTCATGCCCGTTGCGGCCGTTGAGACTTTTCTGGAGGACAGCAGGCGATAAGTCCAGGTCCTCAAGCAAGCGAGAACCGGGCAGGCCCCGGGTCCCGGGACCCGGGGCAGAAGGTATGCCGGTCCTTCTTGCCATCTATCTATCCAGCCTTGCGAGCCCAAAAGAGGGCGTCATAACCGACCAGTGTGACGCAACTCTCCGGGAAACGGCTCTCCAGATTGTGCTTCAGTCCCTCAAGGTCATCTTCCCTGTTGCTCATCAGCCCCAAGGCGTTGGTCAGGCTCATGAAAAGCTTTGCTGCCAGACCCATCTTCATGCCCCTGAAAAGAAGAGTTGACCCGAACAGGACTCCGCCGGGATTCAAAACGGCCTCCACGTGCTCGAGTACAACCGCCTTCGCCTCTGCCGCGCCCGGTATGCAGTGAAGGACATGAGTCAGCCCCACCGAGTCGAACCCGGGAGGAGCGACTTCCACTGGAGCCAGAATATTGCCGCGGTAGGTCCGGGGGTGGTATCGCGCCAGGCGTCTTGCAGCTTTGTCGAGGCTATTGGGATTGAGGTCCAGCAGGACCAGCCGGGGATTGGCAACAGGGAACCTGCACCTGTCCAGGAAATACCCGGTGCCCACGCCTACGTCCAGATGGTTCGCAGATACGTGCTGGTTGTAGAGTTCCAGTACCTGCTGCGAGGCGCATCCCCAGACGAAGCGGCAAAACAAGCCGAGAGCAACAGCGTCATAGACGGGCAGGAACGGCCTGCTGTACAGGACCTGTCCGCTTTGTCGATGCTTGCGTAAAGGTTCTTGCACTCATAGCCTCCTGCGAGCTGGTGCGGACTTGGTCGCAGCGGCGCTTGACTAGAGTAATGCAGATTCCACGCCACAACGGGGACAGTTATCATCTGGCGTGGCCGCTGATAATCAGGACTGGTTCGACCCGGGGTGACTCTGCTGGTCAGTCCCCCTGTGGTGCTCCCTTGAATGCCTCAGTTATCACTGGTTCATCGGATATTACATCGCTGGTCAAGAACCCGGCCCGGACTCTCTCCTGCATCTCATCGATGAACCGACGATAGCCCACCTCCCTCACTCTCTCCAGGTTCCCGATATTCCACCGGGCATACCGCTTCGTGATCAACTCCAGCCAGAACTGGGTATCCTGTCCCGGGTCAGCGTCCGTTCTTTTGCCAGCGTGGCAGGGCATCCGGTCGCACTCGGCGCAGGTCAGGAACCCCTGATTCTCGGCGCACGTCCTCACCGGGCAAACCGGATTGCCGCCGCTCGACCAGCAGCCGGGGCACCTGTCCGCTTGAGCCCATTTCTCCAGCATATCCAGGAAAGCCTGTATCTCCTGGCGCTCAATCCCCATGAAGAATGGCCCCACATCGGCGAAGTTGAAGCCGTCCATGATCCGGTGCAATTCCCGCGCCAGCTCTCGACTACGACCGAGGAAGATGTCACACGCCCCGCAGTAGATGCCACATGGAGCGATCAGAGGTTTCTCGTCATCACGCACTTCTTCCCGGTGCAGGCTTTCGGCATTTCCCATTTCAGTCTTCCTTGTCTGGACTTCCTCCGGCAGCAGAGGCCATTTTCAACTGATAGCCACACTGTTCGGGCGTGGACCGACCCTCGCCTATTTTAGCACCGCGTGAGCCAGCCACGCCAGAGCAGACCATGCAGGGCAGTCGATTGTGAGTGGAGGGAAGGCTGGGTTACAATGTACAAGTGCGGTGGGGCACAATCCTCCTGGCTAAATGGTGATGGGCAAACGGTTGGTGACTTCGATCGTCCTGGCGGGCGGCAAAGCCAAGCGGTTCGGGGGTGACAAGCTGTCGGAGAGAATTGGTGACCTCACCCTGATGGAGAGAGCCCTCGATCGGGTCAGGCCGGTGAGCGACGAAATCCTGGTGGTGATTGCCCAAGGACAACCCACACCCCCACTAGCACCCAACGCAGCACAAGTCATAATCGACCTCTATCCGGGCAAGAGCGCTCTGGGGGGCATCTACACCGGGCTGGTGGCTGCCCGGTCCTTCCGCAGCCTGGTCGTCGCCGCCGATATGCCTTTTCTGAACACCGACCTGCTGCGGTACATGATTGAAATCGCCGAGCCGTACGACGTTGTAATTCCCAGCATTGAGGGGGCACTGGAACCGCTTCACGCCGTGTACTCCAGGAACTGTGTTGGTCCTATGCGGCGGCTGGTAGAGAGAGGTGAGCTCAGAATAAGGAGCTTCTTCGACGAGGTACG
>QMOF01000226.1 GCA_003650185.1 Chloroflexota bacterium
GCTGGGGGCGGTGGGGTTCTTCCGCTGGATCTGCCTCGTGGTGGCCAAGCTGGTGCACTACCGTGTTGTCCCCATCCTGGTCACCTTTATGCTCCTCTCCGGTTTCCTGTCCATGTTCATCGACAGCATCACCGTGCTGTTGTTCCTGGCCGTGGTGACCATCGAGCTGGCCCGCCTGCTGAAGTTCGACCCGGTGCCGATCATAATCGCCGAGATATTCGCAGCCAACGTCGGCGGCAGCGCTACCATGTCCGGCGACCCGCCCAACATAATCGTGGGAACGGCCCTGGGCTATACCTTCACCGACTTCCTGACCAACACGGGACCTATCGCCTGGATAGGGATGATCCTGACACTGGGGCTGTTCTATCTCTTCTTCCGCAAGATACTTACCAGGAGCACGGCAAACGGCGCAGCGGCCCCGCAGGAGAGATACCCCGAACCGGGTGAGGCCATAACTGACCGTCGGCAGTTCAAGATAAACAGCGGCATCTTCATCCTGGTGGTTATCCTGCTGGTCACCCATGCCAATACCGGCCTGTCCGTGGCGCTGATCGGGGTCATCGCTGCGGCGCTTACCCTGCTGACGGGGAGAGGACACGTGGGCCATATCCTCAAGGGCGTGGACTGGCGCACCCTGCTCTTTTTCCTTGGACTGTTCATAACTGTGGGTGGCCTGGAGGCGACCGGCGTACTGACCAAGCTGGCCAATTTCATCGGCGACGCCTCAGGAGGCAATATCCTGATAGTCATCCCGTTCATCCTGTGGATATCCGCTTTCTCTTCGGCCATCGTGGACAACATCCCCTTTGCGGCCACCATGGTGCCGGTGATCAGGAACCTGGCGGCTACCCGGGGCCTGAACCTGGAGACCATGGCCTGGACACTCAGCCTGGGGACAGACATCGGGGGCAACGCCACCCCGATCGGCGCCTCGGCCAACGTGGTCGGGACCGCCATTGCCGAGAGAGAAGGGTACCCTATAAGTTGGGGCCGGTTCTGCAAGTACGCTATCCCGGCGATGATAATGGTGGTGGGCTTGTGTAACCTGTACCTGGTGCTGAGGTACGGTTAACCTCCTTCCTGAGGAGGTGCTGGGCAGCAGTACCCTGTACCGGGCCCCCGCTACGAGTCCATCTCTCCCCAGTTCCTGCCCACCTTCGTTTCCACTTTGAGAGGGACGCTGAGCTGGACCGCCTGGCACATCGTCTCCCTGGTAAGCGCTTCCATCTGCCCCAGCTCGTCCGGCGGCACCTCCAGCAGGAGGTCGTCGTGCACCTGGAGGATGATCTTGCTCCCCAGGCTGCGCTCATCGATCTGCCGCTGTAGATCGACCATGGCTATCTTGATGATGTCAGCGGCGGTGCCCTGGACTGGCATGTTGATGGCCATTCGCTCTGCAGCTTCGCGGACCTGGCGGTTGGAGGCGCTTATCTCGGGGATGTAGCGCCTGCGCCCCAGCAGCGTCTGCACGTAGCCCCTTTCCCTGGCCTGCTGCTTGGTCCGCTCCAGGTAGGCCTTCACCCCGGGGTACCTGTCGAAGTACGAGGCAATGAAGCGCGATGCCTCCTCCCGGGAAAGCTCGGTAGCCTGCTCCAGCCCGTAGTCGCTCATTCCGTAGACTATGCCGAAGTTCACCACCTTCGCCGTGCGGCGCATGTCCGGGGTGACGTGCGCCATGTCGACGCCGAACACGGTCGAGGCGGTGGCAGCGTGGATGTCCTCGTCTTTGTGGAAAGCGGCCATCAGACCGGCATCCTGGGACAGGTGGGCCAGGATGCGCAGCTCGATCTGCGAGTAGTCGGCGCTCAGCAGGAGGCATGGCGGCTCGGCCACAAATGCCCGCCTCACCTGCTTGCCCAGCTCGCCCCGGATGGGAATGTTTTGCAGGTTCGGCTCGCTGGAAGACAGACGACCTGTGGCCGTGACCGTCTGGTTGAAGGTGGTATGCACCCTGCCGGTGATGGGATTGATCAGGCTGGGAAGAGCATCGATGTATGTCGATCGCAGCTTGGCCAACTGGCGGTACTCCAGGACCAGCCTGACTATAGGGTAGTCTTTCAACCCCTCCAGCACCGAAGCATCTGTCGAGTAACCAGTCTTGGTCCTTCTCCCGCCAGGGAGACCCAGCTCCCCGAACAGCACCGCGCCCAGTTGATGCGGTGAGTTGATGTTGAAGCTGTGCCCGGCATAGCTGTAGACCTGCTGCTCCAGCTCCACCAGTTGCTTCCCCAGGCTCTGGGACATCTGCCTGAGCAGGCCGACATCAAGCTTCACGCCGTTCCGTTCCATGCGGGCCAGCACCGGGACCAGAGGCATCTCCACCTCGTTGAACAAGGCAAGAAGACCGTTTGCCTCCAGTTCCCTCTGCAGCACCGGGCGCAGCGCGCCGATGGCGCTGACCTCGTCGCAAGCGCAACGGACGGCCAGCGGGAGCAGGCCCTCGTCCAGGGACTGCTGGCCCACCGCCGGTCTCCCCACTGCGGGTGTTATTTCCATACCCAACATGGCCGGGGCGAGGTCTTTCAACTCCAGGGACTTGTGTCCCAGGAGGTAGGCGGCGATCATGGTATCGAAGGCCATGTTGTTCAACGTCACACCGTGCTCCGCCAGGTGCCTGATCACCTCCTTGCCGTTGTGGGCCAGCTTGGCGATGCTGCCATCGGCCAGCAGAGGTCCGAGTACCTCCAGCGTTCGCGCCAGGTCTAGCTGCTCCCCCGTCTCCCACATGTCGTGCCTCAGGGGTATGTAGCAGGTGGTCCCGCCGGGGCTCCACAGGGCTATGGCCACTATCGCCGCAGTGCCGGACTTCGCCTTTTCCGCCACAACACGAATGGCAAAGCCAGCCTCCCTGGAGAGGCTGGCGGCTGCTTTTTGCAGGGCGGACAGGCTGTCAATGACAACGTATTCCTGGGCTGGGGACGGAGTGGGGGATGTGGTCGCGACCGAGGAGCCGGGTCCGCCCACCTCCGGCAGCTTGTCGGCCAGACTAAAGAACTCCAGCTCACGAAGTAGCTGCACCAGCGCGGCGCGGTCAAAGCCTGCTATGCGGCAGGGGGCGGGGTCGAAGTCCACCGGAGCATCGGTGACAATGGTAGCCAGCTTCTTGCCCTGCCTGGCCACGGCTTCCTGTGCCACCAGCGTGGCGCGTAGTTTCTCCGGTGTCACCTCGCCGATGTGATCGTAGATACCTTCCACACTGCCGAAGCGCTGGACCAAGCCGGCTGCCGTCTTCTCCCCCACTCCAGACACGCCGGGGACATTGTCCGAAGGGTCTCCCTTCAGGCCCTTGAAGTCGGGCATCTGCTCAGGGGCCACCCCAAACCTGTCCCGCACGGCCTCAGTGTCATACAGGGTGGTCTCGCTGAATGTCCTTCTTGGCAGAAGCACCTTGATGTCTGGCGTGACCAGTTGGAGCAGGTCGTTGTCGCCGCTGACCAGGATGACATCAAAGCCCCTGGCTGCCGCCTGAAGGGAAATGGTGCCCAGCAGGTCGTCGGCCTCGTACCCGTCCAGCTCAAAGATGGGCAAGTTAAGGGCCTGTACGATCTGGCGGACGCGGCCGAACTGCCGGCGCAGGTCGTCAGGTGCCTCGGGTCGCTGTGCCTTGTATTCCTCGAACTCCAGGTGCCTGAAGGTGGGCGCCGGGCGGTCGAAGGCGATAGCCCAGTGGGTGGGCTTGAAGTCCTGTAACACCTTGAACAGCATGCGGAC
>QMOF01000227.1 GCA_003650185.1 Chloroflexota bacterium
CAGTTTGTAGAGAAGGTCTCCTGGATTCCTCAAATTGATGTCCAGTATTACCTCGGGGTTGATGGTCTGAACCTGCCGATGGTGATCCTGACCACCCTGCTCGGGTTCATCGCCGTCCTGGTGTCGTGGAAGATCGATTTCAGGCACAGGGAGTACTTCGCCTACCTGCTGGTGCTGGAGTCGAGCATCCTGGGAGTGTTCTGTTCTCTTGACCTGTTCCTGTTCTTCCTCTTCTGGGAGGTTGAGGTCATCCCAATGTACTTCCTGATCTCGATCTGGGGCAAGGGAAGAAAAGACTACTCGGCTATGAAGTACGTAATCTACACTATCTTTGGCAGCGCCATGATGCTGGCCGGGATATTGCTGCTGTATTTCAAGGCGTCGCCGGAGATGGCACCAGGTCAGTCTGCCTTCGACATGATTGCCCTTCGCGACGCGGGACTGAGCGCGCAGGTCATACCTTGCTTTTCGCTCATCTTCGCTTTGCTGCTGGTAGCCTATTCAGTGAAGCTGCCTGTTGTGCCATTGCATACCTGGCTGCCTGATGCACACACCGACGCGCCTACCGCAGTGAGCGTGATGCTGGCTGGGGCGCTGCTGAAAATGGGCGGCTACGGCATGATCCGCATGTGCGTCAGCATCTTCCCAGACGTTGCCCGTGATTTTGCCCCGATCATTGTCGTCTTCGCTGTGATTGGAGTGGTGTATGGGGCGGCGGTGACGGTGAGACAGACCGACCTGAAGAGGCTGATCGCGTACAGCAGCGTGAGCCACATGGGTTATGTGCTGCTGGGCATTTTTGCCTTGTCGCAGGTCAGCATGACCGGTGCTACGCTGCAGATGTTCGCACATGGCGTGATCAGCGGGCTTCTCTTCGCCATGTGCGGCCTGGTGTACGAGAAGGCTCACACGCGCCATATCCCTGACCTCGGCGGGCTGGCGCGCCAGATGCCCGTCATCGTGGCGGTGTTCAGTGTGGCTGGACTGGCCTCACTGGGACTGCCGGGCACGGCCGGATTTGCCGCTGAGTTCACAACCTTCCTGGGCAGCTATTCCAGCACGGCCGTCTCTGGGATTCGCTGGTGCACCATCATTGCCATACTGGGGGTGGTACTGAGTGCGGGGTATATCCTGTGGATGCTGGAAAGGGTCTTCTACCGCGAACCCAAGGCGGAATATGACGGTGCCGGAGATGCTGATACGGTGGAGAAGCTGTCCACCTTCGCCCTGGTGGCGGTGATTATGCTGGTGGGCATCTATCCCAGAATCCTGACAGACGTGATCGAGAAGGCGGCGGAGTATCTTGAGAGCATCGTGTCGCTGGGCATATAGGCAGTCTTTGGACTGGGGAGAATATGGCGGAGAAGGTGGTGGCTGTTGGGGCGGTAATTGAGGATGGCCAGGGGAGGGTGCTGTTGGTGAAGCATGTTAAGGAGCGGGGTGGCTTCTGGCAGGGGAAGTGGATATGCCCGGGTGGGAAGCTGGGGTTCGGCGAGACAATCGAAGAAGGAATAATGAGGGAAGTCAGAGAGGAAACGAACCTGGAGATAGAGTTGACCGTTCCCTTGGTGCCTTTTGAGAGGATAGTGAAGGAGGGTGGCCAGACGACACTGCACGTTGTCTACATCGACTATCTGGCCAGGCTGACCGGGGGCGAGTTGAAGCCAGCCAGCGACGTGGGACAGGCTGTTTGGGTACGGAAAGAAGACCTACCCGGAATGTGGGATGAGCTCCACGAGGATACCAGGAGGCTGCTTAAGATAGCGAATATCGTTCCGGCAGGTGGGAATTGATTGACTACTATCTGATAGCTCCGCAGATAATTGTAGCTGGCTTCGCAGTAGCGGTGATCCTGCTCGATCTGGTCCTTCCCAGGAAGGGCGTGCTGGCGGGTGTGAGCATCATCGGGCTGCTGGGGGCGCTGGCTGTGACTGTGGCGCTGTGGGGTAGGCCTGAGAATGAGAATACATTATTTAATGGGATGCTGAGGATAGACGAGCTTGCCGTTTTCTTCGGCTTCCTTTTCTGCGGAGTGGCTGTCCTGGTGATCCTGGCATCCAGAGACTATGTTTCCAAATTCGCTCGTTTCCAGGGGGAATACTATGCCTTGATCCTGCTCTCGGTGGCGGGCATGATGATGATGGCGGCTGCCAGGAACTTGATCACCATCTACGTTTCGCTGGAGCTGGTCAGCATGTCGCTGTACGCCCTGGCTGCCTTCTTGAAGGACCGCAAGTCGAGCGAGGCAGGGCTGAAGTACCTGCTGCTGGGCGGGATTGCCTCGGCTGTCCTGGTGTACGGAATGGCGCTCATCTTCGGGATCAGCGGTGAGACCGGCCTTGACGGCATCTACAATTACCTTGTGGCGGAGGGGTTGGGGTTGGACAATGGGCTGCTGTTGCTGGCCGTTGTCTTTCTGATTGCTGGACTGGGCTTCAAGATCGCTACCATCCCCTTCCAGATGTGGGTGCCGGACGTCTATGAGGGTGCACCCACCCCGGTGACGGCTTACCTGTCGGTGGCCAGCAAAGCCGTAGGCTTCGTTGTCATTCTCCGGGTGTTCCTGGTAGGTTTTGCTGACCCAGCGCTGGTGCCTGACTGGGCGATGATCTTTGCTGTGCTTGCCGCCATCTCTATGACATTGGGCAATGTCGTGGCCATCGCGCAGTCAAATATCAAGCGAATGCTGGGTTACAGCAGCATAGCTCAAGCAGGGTATTTGATGGTGGGCCTGGCTGCGGTGACCAGGGTCGAGGAGGTCGGTGACCCGGCCCTCTTTGGTCCCACGGGGCTTCTGTTCTTCATCGGATGCTATGCCCTGGCCAATTTGGGCGTGTTCATCGCGGTGATTGCCATTACGAACAAGATCAACAGTGATGAAATAAAGGACTTCACCGGTATTGGGCTTCGGGCTCCTCTGGTGGCGTTGGCCATGACGCTCTGCCTGGTCTCGCTCACTGGGTTGCCGCCTACTGCGGGATTCCTGGCCAAGTTCTATCTGTTCAACGCGGCCGTGCAGCATGGCCTGGCCTGGCTGGTGGTGATAGCGGTTATCAACACCGCCATATCAGCATACTACTACTTCCGGGTAGTCAAGGTGACGTGGTTCGGTATGCCCGCCTCGCAAGAGGGGGTCCCATCGAGCTGGGCCTTGCGTGGGGCGCTGGCCATTGCCTGTGTGGGCGTGCTGGTACTCTTTTTCTACCCCTCGGGCGTCCTCGATATTGCACGCGATGCAGCCCAGGCGGTGGCAGCCAACGTCCTTCCATAGCTGCTGAGGCTGTCGGTGCATCCTTCTGCGCGGCTTCTGTGCAAGATGGTCTGCTTTGTCGTATGCCAGGAACGCATGGCTCCCGTGCTGGACAGCGGCACAAGCGTCCGGCTCGGATGTCTCACGTGTAGTGAAGGCGTTCACTGTGCTCCATTTGTTGGCCAGAAGTGCTATAATTCGGGTCGGTAGCTGGGCCAATGAACAAGCTGGGGCTCGCTCTCGTTGTAGCTCTGATCGTCAGTCTGGTCAGCGGGCCAGGCTGCGCCCTGCTGCGGAACGAGACTGGCTCCTCGAACGCGACTGGCTCACCTATTTGCCCGGACTGGGAGCCGCTGTACATCGACACGGAGTTGGGACCGCCATTGTCGAGTA
>QMOF01000228.1 GCA_003650185.1 Chloroflexota bacterium
TCCCGGTAGCTGTTGGCGTCTTTCTGCGAGAACTGGGCTATCGAGGCGCAGGTCTTCTCCACATCGGTGTAGATGCAGAGGCACCTGCCATCTTTCAAAGGCATGGCCCATTGCAGCTCGGGCTTGATATGCCTCACATCGTATTCAGCAAAGTTCAAATCATCGTACACAGGCGCATAGTCCACCATCATGTGGTAGATGGCATGTGTGTTATGGAAGAAGTCGGGCAGCGTGACCTGCTCGGTGGCCAGGCCCCCGCCGACCTCAAACCTCTTCTCCAGCAGCAGACATTTCAGGCCCGCCTTGCTCAGGTAGGCACCGATCTGCAGCCCGTTGGGACCACCTCCGACGATTATGACATCAAAGTTCTGTGCCACTTTCCCTCCTTAGGTTAGTTTTCTTGGTCGCCACCATGACGCCTTCTTGCCACATCATGCCCCGGCCGGGAACGCCTCTCGCATTTTGTTCGTCGTCCAGCGAGTGTACTCGACCAGCGAATCCGGCTCTTCTTTACCCGGCTCTTCCCAGGGCTTGCCCAAAGCCATATCCGAGGCTATGATCTTGTAGCAATTGTAGGCTGCCTCGGCGCTGGCGTTTCCCCCGATGTGCCAGTAGCCCCCTGTGCAGTAAAGGTTCTTGATCGGAGTCCTGTGGTTGGCCAGCTCCGGTGTGGGCCTGTTGGGTCCGTTTTGCCACAGCGTTTTGTCGATTCCAGCGAAGTTCCCGTGAGGTGCCAGGTTCTTCAAGCGAAGGTTGTCGTACGGGCTGTTGGTATCCACGCCGATCACATTATCCCACGTCATGTTAGCTGCATGCTTCTGCCAGATGCCGATCATATCCTCGGCAAACTGGTTTTTCAGCTTCAGCCATTCCGCCTCGCTGAGATCACTGGCACGGGGCCCCTGCATCTCGTTCTGGGCAACGTGCTTGCCCGGCGGTGCATACGAAGGATCAACCAGGCTATGGCACCACACAACCGGGTTGTAGTGCTCAAGGGGAGGCAACATCCCCATGTTAGCATAGTGGCACTCGGTCGAGATGTGCTCGACGTTCGGATCATCTGCCAGCGCCAGCCACTCGCACTGGTTTATGTCGGGATTGAAGGACGCCGCTTCGTACTTCGGAGAATCGTGAAGAGCCCAGCTATACCACATCAGGTTTCCTATGTTTGATGTTGAGAGATTGTCTATACGCCGGGCTATCTTCTCTCCGATGACGTCTCTGCCTACCAGGTCAACCAACTGCCACGCGCTCAGCCCAGCACTCACCACGATCTTCCTGGCTCGTACCTCCGTACCATCGGCAAGACGAATCCCGGTGCAGGTCCCATTCTCGATGATGGCCTTGGCTACCTCAGCATGGGTGAAGAACTTCACCCCGTTCTGTACCAGGATCTGGTGGCAAGCATGGGCTATCTGATGGGTCCCGCCTCTGGCGTAACCTATGGTAGGCAGCGTCGCCGCCATGCCAAGGGCCGTGGTTCCCAGTTGCACATCGTTAATGTTGGTAACCGCGGAAACACAGAACCTCAAGATGCAATACTGAAGCTCCGGGCTGTCAAAGAACTCCTTGATCACACGCTTCGGGCTGGCCGCCAGTACCAGCGAGTCCGGGTCTATTCCCGCCTCCAGCAGCTTCGGGTAGACAGCCACTTGCCTTTCCAGGAAAGGCTGGTTAATCTGCCACTCGTGAGGATTCAGTAGCGGGTCCAGTGTGACTCTCTGAAACTCGTCACATTGCCACAGCTTCCACAGCCTCAGCCACATGTCCGCGTCTTTCTCCGAGAAGCGAGCAATCTCCCTGGCTGTCTTTTCTTGGTCGGGGTCGTTCTTCTCACTGTATATGGTCAGGCAGGTACCGTTCTTTCTGAAGACGGCTCCATCGCTCACAGGATACTGGTCAACCTGTCCCCCATACTCCCAGAACTCGGGGAAATCACGGTAAAGACAGGCATAGTACCAGGGCAGTATGATGTTGGCGTGAGTGTTGCAGCGGAAACCCGGCGCTGCGCTCTCCTCGGTAGCCAAGCCACCGCCGATTTCGTGTCTCCTTTCAAATATGCCAACGCTCATGCCGCCGTACTTGCTCAGGTACATGGCGAGCATCAGCGCCTTGTTACCGCCCCCGCATATGACTGCATCGAAGGTCAGATCCGGCATACACCCTCCTCTTAGATCAAATCTCTCCAGCAGTTGTTGGCTACATCTTGACCACGCTCCTGATCACCTCACCCTTCTCGAGCGCCGCAAAAGCCTCGTTGATCTCATCCAACTTGTAGGTCCTGGTGATCAGCTTGTCAATCGGAAGCTTGCCCTCCATGAACATATCTACGTACCTGGGTATTTCGATGGGGGCGACTATGTCGCCCTGCACAGTCCCCACGATGCTCTTCCCCAACAGAAACTCGAACGGAGCAATGGCCAGAACATCAGTGATAGGCGCCATCCCTACTATGATGAGCTTCCCCCCGTTGTGGATCGAGGCAAAGGCCTGCGTCTCGACGCTGGCGTTGCCTACAGCCTCAATGGCGTAGTCCGCCCCACCCCCGGTCAACTCCTTCACCTTTGCCGGGGCATCCTCGACCCCCGCCTTCACCACGTAGTCGGCCCCCAGCTCCTTGGCCTTCTCCAACTTGTTGTCCAGCGTGTCAACAGCAATCAGCTTACCCGCACCCGACAACTTGGCTCCCATGATGGCGCTCAAGCCAACCCCACCACAGCCATAGACAACCACGCTCTCTCCAGCCTTCATCCCCGTAGTGTTGATAGCAGCGCCCAGACCGGTGGTAATGCCGCACCCCATAAGGCAGACCACATCCATGGGAGCATCTTCACGGATCTTCACCGCGGAGCGCTCATGCACCACTGCATATTCAGCGAAAGCAGCCAGACCAAAAAGGTGGCTCAACTGCTGGTCACCCTTGCGCAGACGCTTCGCCCCGTAGGGAAGGGTAGCCATCATCTGAATGGGCAGGTTTTCTACACACATGGTCGGTCTGCCTTCCAAGCAGTACCGGCACTTGCCACATGAGAACGCCACCATCATCAGGACGTGGTCCCCGGGCTGGAAGCTGGTCACCCCAGGACCCACTTTCTCGACAACGCCAGCCCCTTCATGGCCAATTACTACAGGCACAGGAACAGGCATGTCACCTTTGATAAAGTGCAGGTCGCTGTGACACACCCCGCAGGCCGCAATCTTGACCAGGATCTCGTTCTCTTGTGGATCGTCGAGCTCCACATCATCCACCACCAACGGACCGCCGGTCTCGTACTGTACAGCCGCCTTCATGACTAGCACCTCCTCATTACGCTTTGTACCAGCCTGGCCGTGATCTAGACGACTGCCCATACACACAGGGCAGGGCTCCATCGGCAGGCTATCATCCAAAGTAGGTACTCAGGTACTTCTCCATCAGGGGCGTCGGCTTCCACCACTTCTTCAAGCCCATGTCCTCAGCCACCTTGTTGGCCGCAATGTACCCCGGGCCCCCGGTCACCATCCCGCCCGGGTAGGTGGAGGCACCACACAGATAGAGACCGCCTATCGGCGTCTTCGAAGTGGAGCA
>QMOF01000229.1 GCA_003650185.1 Chloroflexota bacterium
GTACATGAAAGACGTCATGTTCGATCCGCAGACCTCGGGCGGCCTGCTGATCGCAGTGAGCCCAGCAAAGGCAGACTCGCTTCTGACCAGGCTCCATGAGGCCGGCCTGACTGAAGCAGCCATCATCGGAGAGGTGGTAGGCCAACCAGAGGCCAAGATCGTACTGGAGTAGCCATGTTTGTCCTGGGTACCGCCGGGCACGTAGATCACGGCAAGTCGGCCTTGATCCAGGCCCTCACCGGGATCGATCCTGACCGCTTGCGTGAAGAGAAAGAGCGGGGCATGACCATTGACCTCGGGTTTGCCTGGCTGAAACTGCCGAGCGGGCGAGAGGTCAGCATCGTGGATGTCCCCGGTCACGAGAGGTTCATCAAGAACATGCTGGCCGGAGTAGGTGGCATAGACCTGGCACTGCTGGTAGTCGCTGCCGACGAAGGTGTAATGCCTCAGACAAGGGAACATCTGGCTATCCTGGATCTGCTTCGGGTGGAGAGGGGGGTGGTGGTGATCACCAAGAAAGACCTGGTGGATGAAGAGCTGCTTGACCTGGTGGTCATGGAGGTGAAGGAGGTACTGGAGTCAACCACCCTGGCCCAGGCTCCTATTCTGACAACCTCGGCGGCAACAAGGGAAGGGCTGACCGAGCTCATCAACGCCATCGACGAGCAGCTGGACTCCACCCCGCCCCGCAGAGACATCGGCAGACCGAGGCTTCCCATAGACCGTGTTTTCACCATGTCCGGTTTTGGCACGGTGGTCACCGGAACCCTGCTCGACGGAGAGCTGGCGGTAGGACAGGAGATAGAGATAGCTCCGCACGGCCTCAGGTCGCGCGTGCGTGGCTTGCAGATACACAAGACGAAGGTGGACAGGGTGCAGTCAGGCAGGCGTGTGGCCGTCAATCTGCCTGGCGTGGCTACCGGGCAACTGACGCGGGGCGACGTGCTGACCACCCCCGGCTGGCTGGTGCCCACCTCGGCAGTGGATGCCAGGATCCGGTTGCTGGGCCACCTGGCACACCCGCTCCGGCACAACACCACCATCACGTTTCACAGCAACGCCGTGGAAGTGGAAGCCAGGGCCCGGCTCCTCGACCGAGAGGAGCTGAAGCCGGGTGAGTCTGGCTGGGCCCAGTTTGCCCTGGCACGGCCGGTGGCGCTGGTCAAGGGAGACCTCTTCATTATCCGTTCCACCACAGACACCCTCGGCGGCGGTGAGGTCGTCGACGCGTATCCACGGCGGCACCGCCGCTTTCACGCCGCTACCATCGCCGTGCTTGAGGCCAGAGAGAAAGGCAGTCCCGAGCAGGTGCTCCTGGCCGACCTCGAATCGAGGCAGCCTGCCACGCTGGGAGAGCTCCTCCGGCGCTCGGGCCTTTCATCACGGGAAGCCGAGGAGACGGTGAAGTCCCTGGCCTCGCAGGGCAAGATAGTGCTGTTGGGCGACAAAGGGCCGCAGACACTCGCTTTCTCGGCTGCCGGCTGGGACCGCCTGGCAGAGAAGGCCAGGCAGGCGGTGGGCGAGCACCACCGGCGCTTTCCGCTCCGCCGCGGCCTACCCAAAGAGGAACTGAAGAGCAGGTTGAGGATCCCTCCCCAGAGCTTCTCCAGCGCCCTGCGACAACTGGTACAGGACGGTGTCCTCTCCGAGGACGGGAACGCGGTGTGCCTTCCCTCTTTTCGGATCGAGCTCAACAAGGAGCAGCAGGCAGCGGCGGACAGGCTACTGGAGTCCCTGTCCCAAAGCCCTTACTCTCCCAGTGCTGACGTCAGTATCGACCCCGCAGTGCTTGACTACCTCGTGGAGCAGCGCCAGGTGATGAAGCTGGCTGACAACGTTATCTTCACTGCCGCCGCCTATGACGAAATGGTGGAGCGCGTTATCGACCACATCAAGTCCAGGGGCAAGATCACGGTGGCAGAGGTACGAGACCTGTTTCAGACCAGTCGCAAGTATGCGCTGGCTTTGATGGAACATCTTGATGAGAGGAAGGTCACCCGCCGGGTAGGGGACGAGCGGGTGCTGAGATAGTAATCGCCGCTGGGGCGGCAGCAAGCACCCGGTGTGCGGTGGCAAAGCGCGGGGTTGTGGTTGCGGGGATGTGGCGTGGCCATATGGAGTCAGTAGCGCATGCGAGACGCACTGTGTGCTGTGCGATCCAATCAGCAGTTGGGAGCATTGCTTCTATGCGGTGTCCTGGCGCCGCTGATGCTGGCCTTTGCCGTGGTCGTCACGGCAGCGCTTACGCCTGGCTACAGCCATGTGTTACACACGGCCAGCCAACTGGGGACACCCGATAAACCGCACCCTGAAATCATTAACGGTGCCTTTGTCCTTTACGGGCTTATGATCAACGCCTTTGCCTACGGGCTCTACCAGGCGCTCGGCCGTAGCAGGGGCGCCAGGGTGATCTGGTCCCTGGTAGGCATCTCGGGGGCCGGCATTCTGATGGCAGCGTTCTTTCACACCGATTCCAAGGCCCTCAGCGAGCCGACTTCGGTGGAGGGGCTGGTACACGCTGGCTTCGCGCAGCTAGCCTACTTCTCCCTTGTCATTGCAATGTGTGTTTTCGCCTGGATGGTCCGCCACGACTCAAGCTGGCGGGGTTTCGCACAGTTCTCGGTGGCCATGGTGGTGTTCAGTCTGGTGCTATCAGCGATCTACAGGTTGGACTTTGTTGCCCCGATAGAAGGTGCGGTGCAGCGTGCGCTTTACGGTTCCTTGCTGCTGTGGGCCGTGGCTGTTGCCGTGCGGTCGCTGCGGCTGGCTGCAAATGCCGCAGCAGAGGGACGTGGGGGCGAAGACGGGCCAGATGAAGCGAGAGGGGACAGCGTGGCAGCATTTGTATTAGGGCACTCCGGCGTTCGTACAGAAGTGGACGCAAGCCAGCGATCACAAGACCAAAGGGGGAAGGAATGACACATCACACCACTATCCCGGAGAGCTGGGATATGGAGGTGGACCTGGTGGCGATGGGATCAAGCACCGGCGGTCTGGCCGCCTGCATAGTGGGCCACGACCTGGGACTGAGGACGGTATTGCTGGAGAAGACAGACTTCCTCGGCGGGGGCACCGCACTCTCCGGGGGCGTGCTCTGGATACCCTTCAATCACCACATGCTGGAGGAGGGCCTGTCGGACTCACGCGAAGAAGCGCTGACACACATCCGCACCATCAGCATGGGACGGCACGACGAGGAGCATCTGGCTGCTTACCTGGACACCGGCCCGGAGCTGGTGCGCTACCTGGAAGAACATACACCCCTGAAGCTGACGATTGAGGCCAGCCCCGACTACTACGCTGACTTGCCTGGCGGCAAGAAGCGGGGTCGCCAGCTCTACCCCAACCCGGAGCTGATGGGCCCCATGCTGAAGGAGGCCGAGAAGACAAATCCCCTGGTAGCCAAGGTGCGCCGCGACCCGGTGCCCTTCTTCGCCGGGATGCGGGACGAGTGGTCAGAGGGGCGGGCCCTTATCGGCGGGCTGGCGATGGCCTGCGCTGACCGCGGCATCGACGTGCTCACCGGTGTCCGGGGCAGGCAGTTGATAGTCCAGGATGGCAGAGTGA
>QMOF01000230.1 GCA_003650185.1 Chloroflexota bacterium
GCCCTATTACACCGGGCAGACCGAATACCCGCATATGGAGCCACCTCCATTGATCTTTCTCATCCGGAGAATGGCCCCTATTCTACCTGTCTACTGTCTCACATGTATCTGAACGAGCTCAGGGCCCGGTTTGCGCGGTAACTGTCAACATTTAGTCGGTGGAATCCTGGGAGTGTGAGGGTACCGGGCTGAGGTAGACTGGCATAAGCCAGACAGGGCCTTGACCCAGGGGCGGTTGGGGTGTGGACCGTGGAGCGCAGACAGTCCACTTTCCGGTCACCCTCCCTGTAACGAGGGCGGTGGGCGAACAGGCGCCCCTGCCTGGCAGCGCTTGCCTTCTTCACCCTTTTCCCGTCCCACGCTTCGGCGGGTTAGCTCATTATGTAATGGGTATGGCCCATCTCATTCAGTGACGAAGACCGGAGTATTGATGCTGCTACGGCTATGTCCTATAATCCCCTCGGGGAGGGACAATGAGACGGTCTGCCGTTGCTGGTACGTGGTATGCGGGCACAGCAGTCGCGCTGCGCCGCCAGATTGAGGACTGCTTCATGCATGGTCTCGGCCCGGGGCTGCTTCCTGGGGGCCCCAGGTCGACCAAGAGACGTGTACTGGGCCTTGTTTCGCCTCACGCGGGTTACATGTTCTCCGGACCTGTAGCTTCTCACGGCTATCTGAAGCTGGCCTCAGAGCCCAGACCCCATACAGTGGTCATAGTAGGTCCCAATCACAGTGGCCTGGGTGCTGATGTGGCCGTGAGCCGGGAGGACCGGTGGCAAACACCCCTGGGCGATGTCGAAGTGGATGCGGCGGCTGCGGGCGCAGTCGTGTCTGGCTCGCACTGGGCGGAGTGGGACGACCTAGCGCATGCCCGGGAGCACAGCGCCGAGCTGCAACTGCCGTTTCTCCAGTATATCTATGGTGAGGGATTTCAGGTTGTAGTCATCGCCATGTTGGTGCAGAACCTGGAGGTCAGCCAGGACGTGGGCAAAGCCATAGCCGCTAGCCTGAAAGGCAAGGACGGGCTCGTTGTTGCCAGCTCGGACTTCTCTCACTACGAGGTAAGATCAGTCGCAAGGAGGAAGGATAACCTGGCTATCGAGGCGATCCTCAGCCTGGAACCCAGGCGGCTGGCCGAGGCGGTGGTGAAACACGATATCAGCATGTGTGGGCCGGGCCCAGTGATGGCGATGCTCACCGCCTGCAAGGAGCTTGGTGCCACCAGCGCAGAGCTCCTTCGCTACGCCACCTCTGGTGATATCACCGGCGATGCGCAGGTGGTCGGGTATGCTTCTGTGGTGGTCTCGGCCTAGTCGGCGGCTTCTGCCATGCGGTGTGAGGCTGGCCCAGCTCAGGTACTTGCCTTAGTCCCCGCAGCAAGCGCGACCACCAAGTTCCCGTCGCTGATCTCAACCTTGTGCCGGGTCAAGGGATCCTTCGCAGGCCCGCTAATCTTGTTGCCTTCACAGTCAAACGTTGAGTGGCTGAGGCTGCAACAACGCAGCATCGGCTTGTCCGGGGCTGGCCCGGGTACCGGATCAAGCTTACGATGTCCGATGTGGGTACAGCGGTTGGTATAGGCCAGGTACTGGTCGCTTTCAGTTCGGACAATCAAGATGGGTCTGTCCAAACCGGCGCCCTTCAGGTAGACCCCTTTGCCCTTCTCACAAAGCTCAGGCAGGTCGCCGAGCCTCACCACTACCTTGCCGTCTTCCACACTCCAGGATTCGGGAGCCAGAGGCTTGGTCTCGCAGATGCCAAGTAGCGACTTGAAAAAGTTGATGATCCAGCGCACAGTGTCCCTCCTTTCTCGAACTAACTAGGCGCGCCGTGGACTTCGTCCCCAGAGCCGCAATGAGTCCTCAGGAGTAAGATGTGCGGTTCGGGCTATACTACAAGTGCTATCTGCGGATGTCAAGCTCTTTTGGGTATTATAGCATAGGGGCTCTCAGCATCACGCGCAGGCGCGGGTCCGTCACAATGGGCGCCCGTCTCTGCCCGTGTCCCTTTTCAGTTCGATGATGCGATCGCGCAGGAGGGCCGCTTTCTCAAACTCCAGGTTCCTGGCTGCTGCCTTCATTTGCGTCTCCAGGTCCTTGACCAGCCGGGCCACTTCTTCTTTGGTAGCCGGTCTGGCTGTGGCGTATGGCGCCGGTGGCTCCGCCACAGCTTTCACTCGTTCGGTGATGTCCTTTATGGCTTTGCGTATACCCTGCGGCGTTATGCCGTGCTCCTCGTTATAGTCCTCCTGGACCCTGCGACGCCGGTAGGTCTCCTCAATGGCCGCCCTCATCGATCCCGTTACTGTGTCGGCGTACATGATAACGTGGCCGTCGATATGGCGGGCAGCGCGCCCCATGGTCTGTATCAGTGCCCCCTCAGACCTGAGATAGCCCTCCTTGTCGGCGTCGAGGATAGCCACCAGGCTGACTTCAGGCAGGTCAAGGCCCTCTCGCAGCAGGTTTATCCCCACCACCACGTCGTACACGCCGAGGCGAAGGTCACGCAGAATCTCCACTCTCTCCAGTGTGTCGATCTCCGAGTGGAGGTGGTGCGTCTTTATGCCCATCTCCCTGAGGTACTCAGCCAGCTCTTCCGCCATTCGCTTGGTCAGCGTGGTCACCAGACAGCGTTCACCGCGGTCGACGCGCGTCTTGATCTGGCCCAGCAGGTCGTCAATCTGTCCCCGGGTAGGCTTCACCTCGATAGTGGGCTCAAGCAGGCCGGTAGGGCGGACAAGTTGTTCCACTACCTGCTGGCTATGCTCGCACTCATAGGGCCCGGGGGTAGCTGAAACATAGATGACTTGGTTCAAACGCTGCTCGAACTCCTCAAAGGTCAGGGGTCGGTTGTCCAGAGCAGAGGGAAGGCGAAAACCATACTCGACGAGGGTCTCCTTGCGCCTTCGATCACCGTGATACATTCCTCTGATCTGGGGCAGGGTCATGTGCGACTCATCTATGAAGACGAGGAAGTTGTCGGGGAAGTAATCTAGCAGCGTCCAGGGGGCACTGCCCGGAGGGCGGCGCGAAAGGTGTCGCGAGTAGTTCTCCACGCCGGTGCAATAACCAGCCTCTTGGAGCATCTCCAGGTCGTAGTTGGTGCGGGCCTCCAGCCTGGCTGCTTCCAGGAGCTTGCCCTGGCTTCTCAGCTCGTCCAACCTTTCCGCCAGTTCCGCCCGTATGTCAGCTATAGCCGCGACCAGCTTGTCGTAGGAGGTGACGAAGTGCTTGGCCGGATAGATGTCTATCTGGTCGCGCTCCACCAGAAGCTCGCCCGTGAGTGGGTCCACCTCTACGATGCGCTCGATATAGTCCCCCCAGAACTCGATGCGGACCGCCATCTCCTCGTAGGCAGGCTGTATCTCCAGGGTATCGCCACGGACTCGGAACCTGCCCCGTGTGAAGTCGATGTCATTTCGCTGGTACTGCATATCGACGAGCTGGCGCACTATCTTGTTTCGGTTACGCTGCTCGCCTTTCTTCAGGCTGACCACGAAGCTGTGGTACTCCTCGGGCGAACCCAGACCGTAGATGCAGGA
>QMOF01000231.1 GCA_003650185.1 Chloroflexota bacterium
ACCAGACAGTCGGCCATGATGTCGTGCAGTCCCTGTTTCTTCTCAGTGAAGGCAATCATTAGGTAGCCTATGCACAGAATGATGGCTGAGATGAACTTGCCGAGGTCCGTCAGAGTAGCGGGCGGGTGGCCGGCTCAGTGCCATGCTGCGTCGGTGTCCCATGGTGCTTGGCAGGGTAGGTCACTCGCGTTAGACTAGTGTCTATCTTATTGAGACCGGAATGGAGACGATAGCCTACCGGGCCATCGGCGTGGTCCACTCCCCATTCAAGGAGCTGAAGGGAACCCCCATTCAACCTACAGTGGGGCAGGGTACCGCCGGTACCGTTGAGATATTCCCGAAATACGCCCAGGGCTTAAAGGATCTTGATGGGTTCTCACACATCTACGTCCTGTACCACTTCCACCTGGCAAGAGGCAACGCCCTGGTGGTCAAGCCATTTCTGGACGACGTGGAGCGAGGGATCTTCGCCACCCGCGCCGCCAGCCGACCCAACGCCATTGGCCTGTCCGTGGTCCGCCTCGCCAGGGTGGAGGGCAATATCCTGCACATTGAGGACCTGGACATCGTTGATGGTACACCGGTGCTCGATCTCAAGCCTTACGTCCCCGAGTTCGACGCGCGTCAGCCGGAAAGAAGCGGATGGCTGACGACGCGGCTCCAAAGGCTCCCCGGAACAAGAGACGACGGCAGATTCGCCGGGCCTCCAGATTGACGTGCGGTCGATAGTTGAAGGTGGTACCGTGCTCCCGGCCGGGTTGGCCGACGTCGGCAACCCGGCCCAAGGTGCGCCTCTGTCGCGCGTGGCCGTCCACAAGCGAGCTTTGAAGCCTGGGAGTGATGGTACTGTCAATGCACCGCTGTGCTACGGGTGACCGCACCACCGCATGAGTGCAGAGGACGCTCGTGCGCCCGTCATGCGCCCGCACGGAGAAAGGACTCCACCTAGTCGGCGATGATGGCCACCCCCGGCTGTTCATGTGTATGCCGTCGGTGACCAGCAGGAAGCCGTTCTTCCTGGAAATATGGCCGAAGCTCTGCCTCAGCAGGAAGCGAGGCACCCGGCAACCTAATGGAAAGCATCACTCCAGCCTGGTATGGATGGCCGGGTGCTTGCTGGGCGGCTCTCAAACAGTCCGCTAGTCCGCTTGGCGCTCATGCACGGGCAAGCAGGCAACCTGCTCCTGGACCGCGATCTCGCTGAGCAGCGCGTTGTATGCCCTGACCCGCTCGTTCGGCAGTGAGGCCAGGTTTTCCCCAAGAATCGGAATCGAGGCAAGGACGATTCTGGCCGGGGTCTTCTCCTAGAGGTGCCTGACAACCTAAAGCATGTTGTCGCGGTACCACTCCGCTGATGGCGTCTGCGCGAGTCTCCTCGCCAGCAGGCGTGACCATTTCATTGTCCCGGGCATCAGAGTCACAGTGACATCGTTCGTCCCAGCCAGAATAACGACGTAATCAGGCTGGCCGGCGATCACGGTGTCCAGAGCGTGCCAGGACGTTGTAGGCCAGATCGCCGGAGACGCCGGTGTTGACAAAACGGAACCCGTCCTTTTCCATGCGCTGGCCCAGCAGCTCAACGAAGTTGAAGCTGACCCAGCCACGCAGAATGCTGGCTCCAAGGTAAACAACCCGCTGCATTCCAGCCCTCCAGGAGGACCAGCACACCACTGAAGCAAACCCGCGGTAGGCGACAATTAAGGAAGATTGATCGAACTAACCAAGGCAGGATGCGTCGGACGCGCCGCACCGAACTCACTGGTGCCGAGGACCAGAGTCGAACTGGTGACACGCGGATTTTCAGTCCGCTGCTCTACCACTGAGCTACCTCGGCGCGAAGATCAATTTTACGCATCGCCGTGTGGCGATGTCAAGCTACACGCGAGAAGGGTCTTCTGGGAACGAGGCTTGGTGGGCGGTGCGCGCCGACGGCGCGCACCGCCCACCAAGCGTCACCCCCCAGGCACCACATAGCGCCCCCCCAACCCTGACACGAAACAACGCTCCAGACCCCAGATCGGCGATTAGCATCGACACGCTATTTGTCGCCTTTCCGTGTCACTGCTACGAAAATACCGGTTGGGCTGGCTGCAATGTTACGCTGTAACTGAGTCTTTATGTGGGTGTCGGGTTCCCCACCTGACCCGAAGCCTTTCCACCCCGACGAGCAGCCGACGGCCCCGCTAGGTCAGGGACCTGACAGGCACGAGAAGGGACGTCTGGCTGCCGCGAAGAGCGGGGGCAGGGGCCGTGTGTAGGAGACCCCTTCTGGGGTCGATCAGGGTGGTGGGAGGGGGCCAGCCCACGGAGAGGCGTCGTGCCGCGTCGGCACCGGCCGGTCGAGCCTGGAAAGGCTCTCCTACAGGCGGTGGGGCAAGGTAGGCCGATGCTGACGGGCACCCCCACCAGATTGATTCGCTGCGCTCACCATGACACGCCGCAACACGCCTTCTCCAGAGTCAATCGCTGAGTTAGGGTCCAGATTGGCTGAGCCACGCCCCCAGCGGTTATAATGGGTTGGCACAACATTCGATGGCCTATCCCGACAGCATCCTCCGAAGAGTCAGCCGGCCAGCCCGCTACACCGGCGGCGAGTGGAACAGCATCGTCAAGGACTGGGACGCTGCCGAGGTCCGGGTGGCCCTCGCCTACCCGGACATCTACGAAATCGGCATGTCCAACCTGGCCCTGCCCATACTCTACGACCTGCTCAACAGACAGCCCGGTGTGCTGGCTGAGAGGGTGTATGCCCCGTGGGTCGACATGGAGTCGGCCATGCGTCAGACAGGCATCCCCCTTCTCTCACTGGAGTCGAAGCGCCCCCTGGCGGAATTCGACGTCATCGGCTTCTCTCTCGGCTATGAGCTGACCTATACCAACGTGCTGAACATGCTGGACCTGGCCGGGATACCCGTCCGGGCCAGCGACAGGGCTGAGTCGCATCCCCTGGTAATCGCCGGCGGCAGTTGTGCCTTCAACCCGGAGCCGATGGCCGACTTCATGGACCTGTTCGTCATCGGCGACGGAGAGGAGGTAACGGCAGACCTGATCCAGGCGGTCCGGCAGTGGAAGAAGACGGGCTCTGGAAAAGAGGCGCTCCTCCGCGAGCTGGCCCAGACGCCTGGCATATACGTACCCAGGTTCTACCACGTAGAGTACCATCCCGACGGGACTGTGGCCGCTATCCGGGCGACCGCCCCCCAGGCAAAGCCGACCATCCACCCATGCGTCGTGCTGCATCTGCCCCCACCGGTCACCAGACCGGTGGTGCCCTACGTAGAGGTGGTCCATGATCGCGGAGCTGTAGAGATACAGCGCGGCTGCACCCGGGGCTGCCGCTTCTGTCAGGCAGGGATCATCTATCGCCCACCACGTCATCGCCAGCCTGAGGAAATAATCAGCGCCGTCGACCAGCTAGTAGCCAACTGCGGCTACAGCGAGATATCACTGCTGTCTCTCAGCACCACCGACTATCCGGGTATTGATACCCTGGTGGGCACGCTGGCAGCACGTTACAGCGCCTTCCCCCTCACCC
>QMOF01000232.1 GCA_003650185.1 Chloroflexota bacterium
GAGGCGCCTGCTGGCCCACCGACCTCATTAGACCACGTCTGGCTGGAGGCCGGGCTGCCCGCGCTCCACGGTCCACACCCCAACCGCCCCTGGGTCAAGGCCCTGTCTGGCTTATGCCAGGCTCCCTCCGCCCGGTACCCCCACACTCCCAGGATCCCACCGACTAAATGTTGACAGTTACGAGGCAAATGGCTAAATCGCATCCAAAGCTGAATCGTGGTATACTATAGATTTGCAGATAGTCCCATCCTGGACTGTCGGACTCGGATAGCTGCTGAGGGATGAGTCAGACAACAAGGGCACTCAAGGCAATCGCCACCGGCGACGACTACCAGGCACTCGCAAATGCAATAGAGCAGGTGGACTACGACAGTATGTTCACCTGCTACATGCGCTTGTTAGAGTTGCTCAGTGAAGAAAAGGAAAAGATAAAAGAAGGTATCGAGAACCTACCACACCGGAACAAGCAAGAACAGCGGGACAAATTTCAGCGCGCCTTCGATCTGGCAGCCGAGCGGATACTGCCCCTGTGGCACCGGCTCGATCAGCAGCTCAGTGCGGGGCTACTCAGGATAAACGCCGTGGACGGGGAAGTGTTCGCATTTGGCAAGAAAGGGGACCCTCTGGCGAAGACGGCCGGGGGGATGGTGGTGGTACTGCCAGGATGCAAGAAAGAGATAGGTGAGCGAGTGAGGTTCAGGGTGGTGCAGGAGACAGAAAAGCTCAGCTTCGGTAGGGTGATCGACCTTGATGCCCAGTCCTTCTACAGCCTGATCACCCAGGAGGTCCGCGACAGGATCAGGGACTCTCTTGCCGTAGTCGATGACTACGTAAAGAGGGGGCAAGCGACAACCACCGGCGATCCGCTTGTTGAGTTGACAGAGCTGTTGAGGGCCCTCCAGGAAGTGAAGAATATGTCCTCCACGCTGCGGGCCGACGAAAGCAGGCGGATAGCGGCGCAGGTCTTGCAGTACCGAAGGAGGCTATTGTTCACGGCGGGTGTCAAGCTGATGTTCGCCCTCATCTCCAGTCGGGAAGAGTCAGATATACATGACTTCTACAGGGACGGGGCTGAGGAAAGGACCAAAGCTCTCGCGGCTCTTGGGCTCTTCCGCCATTACGGATATGAGGCAGCTAGACAGGAGTTCTTCCAGGGAGAGGCGCCGGAGGGATACACGGAACGCCTCGGTGAGATGAGTGACAAGGTCGACTCTATGAATGCAGCATTGGAGTTCATGGAGTTCAAGTCTGCACTCGACGACGCCCTCCCCAGGGCGAAGGCGTACCTGGACAAGATGGACCGGTTCTTCGAGAAGCTGGTCAGCAGGGTGAAGCGGGTCACCGACGGCCTGGCCAACGAAGACCTGGTTGACGTGGAGGAGTTCCGATCGGCTATCGAGTCCGCGTTCTCTGACGATGTCCTGTTTGCTGAGCTCCGAAAATCCTTCAGGACTTCCAGGGACTTTCTGGCTTCGAGAGGCGCTTTCATGGAACTCAACAGGAGGTTGGGCAACCAGGAGGCGCTGTCGGCCGAGGCTGCCTTCAGACCTTACCTCCGCCACAAGATCACCAGGGCTTTCGGCTCCGACGACTGACAGAGGGCCCGGCCGCGGCCAACGCCGCATTGGTGCGTTGTCGCCTGATCGTGGTAAAATACCGTGCTTGGTCTTGCCTTGAGTTGCCCCGTGTCGCCAGCCACCCATCCCACCCAGCCTCCAGCCCTGGCTGACATCAGCCTGCGCCGGCCGGTTCCACGCCGTGCCAGGTCATCCGCTCAAGGCGGCGTTCACAAGGTTGCCCGCTAGGAGGACCAGATGATGACGAATGACGGTTTCGACCAGTTCAAAGGCTCCCATGACTACGTTACCGATGCAGCCTTGAGGAATTCGGTAAACGTGAGCATAGCCCTCAAGAGGCCATTGCTGGTGAGGGGAGAGCCGGGCACAGGCAAGACAATGCTGGCACATAGCATCGCCCGGGCTCTGGGCAAACGCCTCATTGTGTGGAACATAAAATCCACCACGAAGGCCCAGGAGGGCCTGTATGTCTATGACACTGTCCAGAGACTGAACGATAGCCGGTTCGGCGACAAAGATGTGTCGGATATCAAGCAGTACATCAAGCTGGGGAAGCTGGGCCAGGCTTTCACCTCCCCGGAGCAGGTGGTCCTGTTGATCGACGAAATAGACAAGGCTGACCTCGAGTTCCCCAATGACCTGCTCAACGAGCTAGACGAAATGTCCTTTCACATACCTGAGACGGGAGAGACCATCACCGCCATCCACCGGCCAATCGTAATCATAACCAGCAACGCCGAGAAGGAGCTGCCCGACGCCTTCCTCAGGCGCTGCATATTCCACTACATAGAATTCCCTGACCCTCCTCTGATGGAGGAAATCGTCCGGGTGCACTTCCCTAACATTCAGGACAATCTCCTTCGCGAAGCACTGAAGGCTTTCTATCTGCTTAGGGGCATAGAAGAGTTCAAGAAGAAACCATCAACATCTGAGCTGATAGACTGGATCCAGGTCCTGATCGCCGGAGGGATATCTCCCGATCGTATAGTCAAGGAGGTGCCCTTCGCCGGCACGTTGCTGAAGAAGGAGACGGACTACGACTACTTCGCCACCCGGTTCGCCCAGACGAGGCGTCCAGGCCGCCGGGGCGATGTCTACCGCATGCTCTATTGAGCCGGCCCGGAGCATACTCATGTTCACGGACTTCTTCTACCTGCTCAAGCGAAAGAAAGTGCCGGTCTCCATTACCGAGTGGATGACCCTCATGGAGGCATTGTCACGAGGTCTCATCTCCAACCTTGACGACTTCTACTACCTGGCCCGGGCCATACTGGTCAAGAGCGAGGCCTACTTCGATGAGTATGATCTCGCTTTCCAGGAGTATTTCACCGGCATAGAGAGCCCGGCAGAAATTCATCAGAAGTTCCTAGAATGGCTCAAGGACCCCATCAACAGGGAGCTTCTCACTGACGAGGAGAAGGCCCTGTACGACATGATGGACCTTGACGAGCTGATACGCGAGTTCGAAAAGAGGCTGGCCGAGCAAACAGAGCAGCACGATGGGGGCAGCTACTGGATCGGCCGCGGAGGCACCAGCCCCTTCGGGCATTCGGGGTCTCACCCCGCTGGCATCAGGATCGGGGGCCAGTCGCGGGGGCGTGGGGCCATCCAGATAGCCCAGGAGAGAAGGTTCCGGAACTACCGGAACGACCTCACCCTGGACGTGCGGCAGATCAAGATGGCCTTGAGGCGCCTGAGGCAGTTGAGCCGTATCGGGCCGGAAGACGAACTCGATCTGGACGAGACCATTGACGCCACGGCGCAGAACGCCGGTGAGATCGAGATGCGCTGGACCCGGAGCAGAAAGAACGCCGTGAAGCTATTGCTCCTGATGGACGTGGGCGGGTCGATGGAGCCCTTTGCCCACGTATGCAGTCAGCTTTTCTCTGCTGCTCACTCCAGCTCCCATTTCAAAGACCTTCAGTACTATTACTTCCACAACTGCATCTAC
>QMOF01000233.1 GCA_003650185.1 Chloroflexota bacterium
GCTGGCCAAGGGTGTGACAGTAGCCCTGGATGCGACCAATCTGGAGGAGCGTCACCGGGAGCAGTTGTATCACATCGCAGACCGAGTGGGTGCCAGGCTGGTCATCGTGCGTACGGAGGCGCCCCCTGAGGTGGTACGACAGCGGTTGGACCGCCGGAGTTTGGAGGTGGAGCGCGCAGACAGCTCTGAAGCAGACTGGGATGTCTACCGCAAGATGGAGCCAACGGTGGAGAAGATACGCCGCCATCATCTGGTGGTGGACACTACGAGAGACATTGGTCCTGCTCTGGACAGGGTGGTACGCGAGATAGAGCAGTAGCCTTTCCGGGAAAGGAGAGCCTGAGAGATGCATGTCAAGGTTGTGACAGGCGACATTACCGAGATTGAGGCCGATGCTTCGATAGTCAATCTTTTCGAGGGAGTGGGGCAACCTGGTGGTGCCACAGGGGCAGTTGACAGGGCTCTGGATGGGGCGATCAGCCGACTGATCGAGTCCGGCGAGATCAAGGGCAAGCTAGGCGATGTGGCGCTGATCCATACGCTGGGCAGGATGCGTACCGCGAGGGTGGTGGTAGCTGGTCTGGGGAAGCAGCCGGAGTTCGCCCTTGACAAAGTCCGGCAGGTGGTAGCGGAGGCGTGCCGCTTCTTGCGGAAGAAGGGGGCCAGGCGAGTGGCCACCATCACACACGGGGCGGGAGTGGGCGGTATCGAACCGGAGCAGTCTGCGCGGGCCATTGCCGAGGGCGCCATTCTGGGCCTGTATACTTTTCGCAAGCACATCACCAGGGATCCGGAGACCAGCGACCTGGAGGAGCTGCTCGTCGTTGAGAGGGATGAGAGCAGAGTGGGGCAATTGGAGCGGGGTTGCAGGTACGGCACGATCGTGTCCGAGGCGGCCAATATGGCCCGAGACATGATTAACGAACCGGCCAACTACATGACGCCGAGTAACATGGCGGAGGCAGCCAGGCAGATGTCCGCCGATTATGGGCTGGAGTGCACTGTGCTGGAACGTGAGCAGATGCGGGAGCTCGGGATGGGGGCCCTGCTGGGTGTGGCGCAGGGAAGTCATCAGGAGCCCAGGTTCATCGTGCTGCATTATCGGGGGGACCCGGGCTCGCAAAAGGCAATTGGGCTGGTCGGCAAGGGGATCACGTTCGACTCGGGGGGCATTTCCATCAAGCCATCTGAGGGGATGGCAGAGATGAAGGGTGACATGGCGGGAGGTGCCACGGTCATGGCTGCCCTTTCGGGCATTGCTCGGTTGAAGCCTCGAGTCAATGTCACCGCCCTGGTGCCAGCGACGGAGAACCTGCCGGGCGGGGCGGCTTTGAAGCCCGGCGATGTAGTCAAGGCTATGAATGGCAAGAGCGTCGAGGTCGTCAACACAGATGCGGAGGGCAGGCTGATCCTGGCTGACGCTCTATGTTACGCTCGCCGGTTGGGACTTTCGCCACTGGTGGACGTGGCTACTCTGACCAACGCTTGCCGCATAGCTCTGGGCAAGGTCTGCACCGGCGCCTTTACCAATAATCAGGAGCTGGTGGAGAAGGTTATCAAAGCGGGTCAGGAAGCGGGGGAGCGGGTGTGGCAGATGCCGATGTACGAAGAATACAAGGAACAGAACAAGAGCGACGTGGCTGACATCAAGAACACCGGGGGTAGGTTTGGTGGTGCCATAACAGCGGCGCAGTTTCTCGGAGAGTTCGTCGAGGACACACCCTGGGTCCACCTGGATATAGCCGGGACGGCTGAGAGTGACAAGGAGAAAGGGTACCTGGTGAAGGGTGCCACCGGAGTGGGGGTAAGAACGCTGGTGGGTCTCACGCTTGCGCTGGCAGAAGAGCAGGCTTAGTGTGATGGAATGTGCCAGCGGAGCGTGACGGTCAATGGGCGCAATCTGGTGAAGGGAGGCAACAGTCATGAAGATCAAGTGGCTGGGTCACGCATGCTTTTTGCTAACGTCTGAAGAAGGTCTGAAGATAATGACCGATCCTTACTCCGTGGGAGGCGGGATCAACTACGGCAAGATACAGGAGTCCGCCGATGTGGTGACCGTGAGTCACAAGCATGGGGACCACAGCAACGTGGCTGCGGTGAAGGGGAGCCCGGCGGTGGTCGATACGCCGGGAGTGAAGCAGGTCAAGGGGATCGAGTTCAGTGGCATCTCAACCTATCATGATGAGGCTGGGGGCTCTCAGAGGGGTCCCAATATTATTTTCTGCTTCGATCTGGATGGGATGAGGGTGTGCCACCTGGGTGACCTGGGACATGAGCTTGATGCTTCGCAGGTTGGTGCGCTTGGCCCGGTGGACATACTGCTTGTCCCTGTTGGTGGCTTCTTCACTATCGACGCCGGGGCCGCCACCAAGGTGTGCCGCGATATCGGCCCGAAGGTGGTTGTCCCGATGCACTACAAGACAGCAAAATGCGACTATCCCATAGCTGGGGTCGATGAGTTCTTGAAAAGGAGAGAGAACGTCCGCCGTCTGGACGACAGCGAGGCGGAGTTCAAGAAGGACCAGCTACCCCTGGCGACAGAGACTGTAGTCTTGAGGCACGCTCTATAGGCTGCGCCACAATTGTCTCGAGCAAACCGGCCCTACCCCGAGAGAGAGCCGCTTTGTTGCCTGGTCTGAGGGGGACCAGGGCGCTGAGGATGTGAGGATGCTGAGGATCATTGACGATGTCGAGGAGGCGAAGCGGGGCCTGCTCAGGCGCCTTCCCCTGGAGGCGCAGGAAGTCCCCGCGGCAGTCAAGGAGAAGATAAGGGAGGTCTTCAAGGAGGATCTGACCCCTCAGCAGGTGGTGGACAGGATCGTGGCCGACGTCCGCTCCAGGGGTGATGCGGCCATCCTTGACTATAACAGACGGCTTGACGGCGTGGAGTCGGCTGATCTGGAGGTAAAACCGGAGGAGGTGGCCCAGGCGTATAGCCAGGTGAGCCCGGAGCTTGTCTCGGCCCTGAACCTCGCTGCTGAGAGGATAAGGATGTTTCACAGCCGTCGGCAGCGCCGGAGCTGGATCGAGGTCGATGATGGTGGCCTGGGCGAGCGGATCCAGCCGCTGGACAGGGTCGGGGTTTACGTCCCCGGCGGAAGCGCCTCCTATCCTTCCACAGTGCTGATGGCGTGCATTCCGGCCAGGATTGCAGGCGTGCCGGAGATCATCGTAACTGTTCCCTCGCGTGGTGGGGTTGTGCCCCCGGCTACGCTGGTAGCGGCGGATATTGCGTCTGTTGACCGGGTGCTTCATGTTGGAGGGGCTCAGGCGATTGCTGCCCTGGCTTTCGGGACGGAGTCTGTTCCGAGGGTGGACAAGGTGTGTGGCCCGGGGAATATCTTCGTGCAGCTAGCCAAGAAGCTGGTCTACGGAGTGGTGGACATCGACGGGCTGTATGGGCCGACCGAGCTGGCCATTGTGGCCGACGAGAGCGCCAACCCCGCCATTTGTGCCGCCGACCTGCTGGCTCAGGCGGAGCACGATTTTCTGGCTGTGCCGATCCTGTTGACGACA
>QMOF01000234.1 GCA_003650185.1 Chloroflexota bacterium
CCCGCCCAACGAAGCCCTATCGGGTGACTATACCTTTACCACCGAGCCTGACTCGACCCCGCCCCTCATCTGGGGCGTCACCGCGACAGACATCACCGGCACCTCGGTGGTGATACGCTGGACCACGAACGAGCCGTCGACATCCCAGGTGGAGTACGGCCTGACCGACACCTACGGCTCGGAGTCGCTGCTCAACCCCAATCCCGTGCGGACACACAGCGTGATGCTGGTGGGGCTGACGCCGGGCACTACCTACCACTACAGAGTCAAGTCCGCGGATGCCCTGGGCAACGAGGCGATATCGGGCGACTTCACCTTCGACACCGTGGACGACGAGACGCCTCCGACGGTCTCAGGGGTTGAGGAGACCAACGTTACCACCAGCAGCGCCGTCATACTGTGGCTCACCAGTGAACCGGCCACCTCGCAGGTGGTGTACACGGACAGCGGGCCGGTGACCGATCCCGGCTGGGCCGACAGCGACCATGTGCGGGACGCGTACGGTACGTGGACAGACGAAGATAGCACCCTGGTGACCAACCACGGGGTGGTGCTCACCGGGCTTACTGGCGACGTCACCTACTACTATCGGGTGATCTCCAGGGACGGAGCGGAGAAAGAAGTCTGGTCCGACGAGTACACCTTCCACACCAGCGACGCCACGCCCCCGGCCGTGCTCTGGGTCGACGCCGTGGCTGTCACCGACAGCTCGGCCGTGATTGCCTGGACCACTGATGAGGATGCCACCTCGCAGGTGGTGTACAGCACAACATCGTATGCTGGCAACAGCTACGGCAGCACCGCTGCCGACGCCGACAACGCAAGGACCGACTACGGCTCGGCCGTGCCCGACCCCGAAGATGGCACTCTGCTTCGCAGCCATGCTGTGGTGCTGACAGGGCTCACTTCGGGGACGACCTACTACTACCGTGTGATATCGCACGACGCGGCCGGGAACTATGTCATATCGGAGGAGTACAGCTTCACCACGGCATAGCGTACGGAGGCGGCAGCGTTGCCTCCACGCGGTCGTGGAAACTGGTGCCGGAGCAGTCTAGTGAGAAAGAACTGGAGCCTTCTCGTTGCCAGCCTCACTGTGGCTATGCTGCTGGGGCCATTGCTGCCAATGCCCGTGCAGGCGGCGAGCCCGGTCATATCTGACGTCCAGGCGGTCGGAATCACCGAGGACACCGCCATCATAACCTGGGCCACGGACATCGACGCCACGGGCAACGTGGAGTACGGCAACGTCTCCGGTGGGCCGTACAGCAGCACCGCCCCCTCTCCCGAAGACAGCAGCGCCGACAACACCAGCCATGCCGTGCTCCTTTTAGGCTTACAGACGAATACCACCTACTATTTCCGGGTGAAGTCGTCCGACAGAGCTGGTCCCGACGTGGTGTCGGCCGAATACTCTTTCAAGACCAGGGCATTCACCATTACCAGCGTGGCCGCCTCCAGCATCACCGACAGCAGCGCCACCATCACCTGGGACACCAGTGTGGCCGCCACGAGCAACGTGGACTACGGTGAGGACACGAGCTACGGCTCCATCGCGCCTGTGCCGGAGGACAGCAGCGCCGACAACACGCATCATGTGGTGGTCCTGAGCGGGCTGAGCGCCAGCACCACCTATCACTACCGGGTGAGGTGCCAGAACGCCGAAGGTGATGAGGAGCTGTCCGTGGACAAGACCTTCACCACGGCAGCCGATGCCACGTCGCCGACCATCTCGGATGTCGTATCGAGCGACGAGACGAGCACATCAGCTACCATCAACTGGAATACCAGCGAGCCAGCCACGTCACAGGTTGCCTATGACACCTCGTCGCATTCAGACCCGGGGTGGACCAGCATTGCCCAGCTCACTGCTGCCTACGGGGCCAACAGCCCCAAGGACAGCGACCTGGTGACCAGCCATGGCATCATGCTGGGCGGCCTGCTGTCCAACACCACATACTACTATCGTGTCATGTCGGAGGACAGCTCCGGGAACGAGGCCTGGTCGGACGAGGGCACTTTCACCACCGAGGCTGACGCCACGGCGCCGGTAATCTCCAACGTTACAGCCACGGATATCTCCGATACCGAAGCCACCATTACCTGGGACACTGATGAGGCCGCCACCTCTCAGGTGGAGTATGGCACGACCTCGGCCAGCCACGGCGACTACGATACGACAACCGCGGAGGACGCCAGCCTGGTGACCAGCCACATGCTGGTCATAACCGGGCTGACTCCCGGGACCACCTACTACTACCGCGCCATATCAAGGGACAGCGCCGTTCCAGCCAACGAAGCAGTGTCCGGGGAGGCCAGCTTTACCACCGAGGCCGACACAACAGCCCCAGTTATCTCGAACATCGCCTTCTCCAATGTCACGTCTGACTCGGCAATCGTGACATGGAGCACCAACGAGCCAGCCGACAGCCAGGTGGAGTACGGGCTTGACACCGGCTATGGCACTACGACTCCCCTGGACACGGTGCTGGTGACCAACCACGCCGTGTCTCTCACCGGGCTGGCAACGGACACCACGTACCACCTCCGGGTGATATCGAGCGACGCCGCCGGCAACTCCGCGGTGTCAGCAGACCAGACATTGACCACCGCGGCCGACACGACACCGCCGGTCATCACCGTGCTACCCGCCTCCGGCGTAACCGAGACCACCGCCACCATCAACTGGAACACCAATGAACCGGCCACGTCTCAGGTGGAGTACGGGCCCACTGTTGCCTACGGGTCGACCACCCCTCTGGACACCAGCCTGGTGACCAATCACAGCGTTGTCATCACCGGCCTCACCCCCGGGACCACCTACCATTACCGGGTGATATCCCGTGATGCAGCCACCCCGACGCCCAACCAGGCCGAGTCAGAGGACCACGAGTTCACCACATCGGTCGACGCGACGCCGCCACCGGCACCGACCCTGCTCTCACCGGACGACGGCCTGGTGGACTCCAACGTCACCCCCGCCTTCGACTGGTCAGACGTCTGGGACGCTTCCGGCGTCAGCTACGACTTCCAGTTGGCTGAAGACGCCGCGTTCTCCAGTCCCCTGGTCGACAGGTCCGGGCTGGAGTACAGCAGCTTCAGCCTGACAGACGCCCTGTCGGACGGCACCTACTACTGGCGGGTGCAGGCCGTTGACCTGTCGCCAGCTTCGAATGCCAGCGGATGGAGCGGCCCCTGGTCGTTCACCGTGGACACCACCGGCCCGACTGTTGAGCTTACGCCGTTCAGCCCAGACCCGACAAGCAACAACACGCCGACCCTCGAAGGAACAGCTACCGATGCCTCCAGTGCCGTTGTCGCTGTTGAGTACAGGGTCGACGGCGGCGCCTGGACCGAGGCGCAAGCCACAGACGGGGCTTTCGACAGCCTGAGCGAGGGGTTCACTTTCACCACGCCAGAGCTCGCCGACGGCGCTCATACCGTGGAAGTCAGGGCACAGGATGACCTGGGGAACTGGACCGCCACAGCAGAGTATGCCGC
>QMOF01000235.1 GCA_003650185.1 Chloroflexota bacterium
CAGCGTCTGTGCTCTTGATAACCGGGCTTCAGTCCATAATCCTCGGCCTCTTCGCCGAGACGATCAAAAGCCAGAGGCTTTTCCAGGAGGAGATCCTGTACCGGCTGAAGCGAAGAGAATCAAACAGCAAGTAAGCGACGGCGTTGACAGGCGCCGTCTCCTGCGAACGTCTCGGTTGCCAATAACCCAAAGCAGAACGTGCTCCCTCGATGAATCGCGACTCTCCATGAAGTCTATGAGAGCGGTGATGTATCCAGGGGATGGCGTGGAGCGATGGCGCGGCGGGGTAGCAGGAAGCCTGTTCCCCCGACTGGAATGCGTCGATCAAGAAAGGGGCACTGTCAGGTTTGTGATAGCTGAGTCAAAAGATGCTAACCTGTACCCTTTCAGGCTGTGCGGCTGGCCTGCCTGTGCATCCAAAGCGGGTGGTCTGCATGTGGGTTCCATTTGGTGACTGCTCGGAAGGCGTTTGCTTGAAGGTGATTTGTTGAGGGTCTGTTTCATTTCCGGTCGTGAGCCGCAGTACGTGAGAAATGCCGTGCTCCTCAAGGCTATGAGAGGGACTGGCATTGACGTCCTTGAATGCACTGACTGTTCAAAGTCGTACTTGACCAGGCATGTGCAGGTCCTCAGGAAGTTCCTGTCCTTGAGAAGAGAGGACTTTGACCTGGTCTTTGTTGGCTTCCTTGGTCAAATCCTGGTCCCGATAATCCGGAAGCTGACTCGGAGGCCGATGGTCTTTGATGCATACCTCTCCGTGTACGACACCATGTGCTTCGACAGAAAGAAGTTCGCGCCGGACTCGCTTGCCGGACGGTTCTTCTATTGGTTGGACAGGCGCTCTTGTGCCATTGCCGACAAGGTTCTCTTGGATACTGAAGCCCACATAGATTATTTTGTCTCCACTTTTGGCCTGGAGAGCCGGAAGTTTCAGAGAGTTTTCGTTGGTGTGGACGAGGCAGTCTTCTACCCTCGAGATACAGGAAGGGAGTGCGGTAGATTTCGAGTCTTGTACTACAGCACCTATCTGCCGTTGCACGGAGTAGAGCATATTATCCACGCGGCAGAAAAGCTGGAGCGACATGCTGACGTGGAGTTCCAGCTCATTGGGAGAGGCCAACAGCTCAAGGAGATTCGGAGGCTTGCTGGTAAGTCGAACGCGACGAATGTGCGGTTCCTCGATTGGGTCGCCTACGCTGATCTTCCCTCTATGATTGCAGAAGCGGATGTGTGCCTAGTGGGTCACTTTTCGGACATAGACAAAGCCAGGAGGGTGATACCGGGCAAGGCATTCCAGTGTACTGCCATGAGGAAGCCAGTGATAGTAGCAGACAACCCGGCGAACAGGGAGTTGTTTCAGGATAGAGAGAATGCCCGCTTTGTTGAAATGGCGAGCGCTGATTCACTAGCTGATGCAATCATGGAGCTCAAGGACGATGACTCCTTGCGTGAGAGAATTGCTGCCGGCGGGTACAGAACCATGGAGAGACGGTGTACCACTGGTGTGATCGGGAAGGAAGTCAGAGACCTGATGGTGGCGATGCTTGGGGAGCCCCAGTGAGTTAGATCGGATTCTCGTTTTTCTTGTGGATTATGGCCCTGGCGGCCATGCGAATACTGCGTGTGATAAGAGCGGGACTTCAGCCATGGTCGAACAGTCACCTCTTGTGGAGCGGAGTGTGAAACACCCCAAAGTGTCAGTAGTCATCGTAAACTGGAATGGTCGAGAAGTCCTGCGGGAGTGCCTAGCGGCAGTCTGTGCGCAGTGTTATCCCAATTTCCATGTTATTGTGGTGGATAACGGCTCAACAGACGGATCCGTCGCCTGTGTGAGAGAACAGTTCCCCGAGGTTGAGGTCTTGGAACTGGGCGATAACCGCGGCTTTGCTGGTGGGAACAATGCTGGTATTCAGAAAGCTCTTGCGGATGCGGAGGTAGAGTACGTGGCCTTGTTGAACAACGACGCTACCGCTGCAGACTGCTGGCTGAAGGAGCTCGTGAACCAAGCTGAAAAGAACGCACGGGCTGGCATGGTCGCATCCAAGCTTCTTTACGCTGACGGCAGAAACACCATAAACTCTGTAGGAACGACTATACTGAAGGACGGCTTTGCGACTCATCTGGGAGGCAAGGAGGTGGATCGAGGCCAGTACGACAATGTCGAGCAAGTCTTCGCTCCTTGCGCCGCTGCAGCTCTGTACCGCCGGGCAATGCTGGAGGAAGTAGGCCTTTTCGATGAAGATTTCTTCGCTTATTGCGAGGATGTTGACTTGGCCTGGCGAGCTCGACTGATGGGCTGGGATTGCGTTCTGTCTCCGAAGGCGCTTGTCTATCACGTTCGCTCGGTCACCAGCAGGGGTTACTCCGAGTTCAAGCTGTTTCAGATTGAGCGCAATAGACTATGGGTTCTGGTTAAGAACTATCCGTTGCGCAATTTGATGCTCTCACCCCTGTATACACTGTACAGGCTTCTCCTCATGTACAGGGCAAGCGCTCACAGAGGAACGGAGGTCTCCGAGTATTCTGAGAACATACCCTTGCATAGGATAGCCTTTGTTCTGTTGAAGGCGTGGATGAGCGCAACGATGGATATCTTTGGCTTGCTCAAGAAGAGGAGAAGGATTCAGTCCTCGAAGAGAGTGTCACCCCATCAGATAGCCCAGTGGTTCGATCAATACTCAGCACCCATGCGAGAGGTTGTGCGGAGATGAGCGCCGCAAAGAAAATGGATTTCCTGGTACGTGCTCCCTATGCACTGATGGTCATTGTGGGGATGCACTTGGCCATAGGCATTTGGAGCGTGGTCAATATCGAGGTATACAGTGACGCCGCTTTCCACCTTCCCATAATACGCGAGATTGCTGAAACCGGCGATCTACAAAGCACACATCCCCTTCTGTACAGTCTGTTTGGGTTTCCCAGGTTCATGCCCATTACTGTGAACTACCCGCCTCTTTACTATGTGTTGTGTGGCTACTTGTATCCGCTCTTCGGCATCAAAGTCGGGGCGTGGTTGGAGCTGATGGGCACCACCGTGTTGATTCTGCTCATCTTCCTGATCTTCCGCAAGCTTTATAACGAGAGGGTTGGACTCCTTTCAGCACTGATCGTAGGTCTGAGCCCGGCAATAAAATGGGCAGGCTGGGACCAAGCCGCGTTCGTCTTGCCCTTCGGGATGTTGGCTTTCTACACGTATCTCAGGATATTGGATCACCCCAAGCTATCGAACCTTCTCGTCTTTTCACTATCCGTAACGGCATTGGTGGGTATCTTCCAGCCCTCGTACATGTTCATATTGGCCATTCTCCTCCATTTCGTCGTCTACACGACAGCAAAACGCAGAGAGAGGGCAGACCTGGTCAAGGCGTTGCTGCCGTTGGCACTGCTCATAGCTGTTGGCACAGTACCAGTCGCGTGCTACCAGATAGGCACCGTGGGCACGCTTTCCACTCACACCGTCAATGGATGGCCTGTTGTGGACGATGTGCTGC
>QMOF01000236.1 GCA_003650185.1 Chloroflexota bacterium
CAGATCAAAGGGCGTAGATCTCCGTGCCGAAGGTGTGCACCCAGTTCTTTTTCAAAACGTCTACCGCCTCTTCGATCTTGTCCACGCCCAGGATGACGATGGCCTGACCACTTTCCCCTCTGCCCAGGTAGGGGTAAAGGTAGTGGACATTGATCTTGGCAGCCTTCAGGGGCTTGAGCACAGCCTGGAGTCCGCCCGGGTGGTCTGGCACCTCCACCGCTATGACATCGGTCTGCCTCACCGAGTACCCGCGGCTCTTCAGAATGTTGACAGTCTTGCCCGGGTCGTCAGCCACCAGCCTGACCGTGCTCACATCCGAAGTGTCGGCCACCGAGATGGCCCTGATGTTGATTCCTTCGCGTCCCAGGCACTCGCTCACTTCCAGGAGCTTGCCCGGCACGTTTTCCAGACCGACCAGTATCTGTTTCACCGGCATGACCTACCCCCACTGCGTGCAAACTGCATGTGCTAAGCTCCCTCCGATTCGAAGAAGTCGTACCCCGCCGTCAAAGCTTTCTTGTTGACGGCTATCAGCTTTGTCTTGTTCTTCAGGGCTGCTGCCAGCCCGTCGATCACCGCCGGAAGAGACACCAGGTTGCTCTTTTTGACAAAGGCGCCCATCATGACCATGTTGGCCGATCTCGGACTCCTCATCTTCTCGGCGATACCGCTCGCCGGGACTGCCACCACTTCGATGTCCCCCCGCACCACCTCCACATCCACCAGAGAGGAGTTGATGAACAGCACCCCTCCGGACTGGACCTGGTTCTGAAACCTGACCACGGAAGGCTGGTTCATGGCCACCACAAACTCCGGTGCCGAAGCAACAGGGGACGCGATCTCCTCGTCCGATATAGCCACGGTGCAGTTGGCGGTGCCGCCGCGCACCTCGATCCCGTAGGACGGCAGGTAGGTCACGTTCTTCCCTTCCAGCATAGCTGCCTGGGCCAGGTTGAGCCCCATGGAAAGAACGCCCTGGCCCCCAAAGCCCGCAAAGATAGTCTTAATCAGCATTGCTTTTGCCCGCAGTATCTTTCACCACCCCCAGGGGAAATACTCTGGTCATCTCCTTGTCGATCCACTGCCAGGACTCCAGCGGGGTCATCTTCCAGTTGACCGGACAGGGAGAGAGTATCTCCACCATGGAGAAGCCGAGGTCGTCGATCTGCGTCTGGAACGCTTTGCGGATGGCCTTCTTCGTCCTTCTGATGCCAGCGGGGGAGTTGACCGCCGTCCGTTCAATATATACGGCCCCGTCGAGCAGCGCCAGCATCTCGCTCATCTTTAGGGGGAACCCTTCCAACCTCATGTCCCGCCCGTACGGGGTGGTGGTGGTCTGCTGCTCCAGAAGGGTGGTCGGTGCCATCTGGCCACCGGTCATAGCGTAGACGGCATTGTTGACGTAGATTACGGTTATCCTTTCACCACGGTTGGCGGCGTGTATGGTCTCGGCGGTACCGATGGCGGCCAGATCACCGTCTCCCTGATAGGTGAACACTATCGTTTCCGGGGACGCCCTTTTCAGGCCGGTGGCCACAGCAGCCCCTCTGCCGTGAGCCGCTTCAGCCATGTCGACATCGAAATAGTAGTAGGCAAAGACCGAGCACCCGGCTGGCGGAATGCCGACGGTCTTGTCCTGGAGGCCCATCTCATCGATCACTTCGCACATAAGCCTGTGGATGATTGAATGCCCGCACCCGGCGCAGTAGTGGAACGGCGTCCTCTTGAGCGAATTAGGCCGGGTGAACACCTTCTTCATTCTTCTCTGCCTACTTCAGGCCCTTCTGATAGTAGAGGCGAGCGATGACGCGGGCGACTTCGCTGGGCGTGGGAATGACGCCTCCCGGCCTGCCGTAGAAGGAGACCTCCGCCTTGTCACCCAGGGCCAACTGCACGTCTTCCAGCATCTGGCCCATGTTCAGCTCAACGACCAGGAAGTTCTTCACCTTGTTGGACAGCTCCGCCAGCTTGGCGGAGGGAAACGGCCAGAGGGTCACCGGCCTCAGCATGCCGACCTTGAGCCCCTCCGTACGCGCGGTCTTGATGGCTCCCTTGGCAATGCGGGCCGCTATGCCAAAGGCGACCACCACCAGCTCGGCGTCATCGGTCAAGAACGTCTCGTAAGAGGTCTCCTCTTTCTTGATCAACTGGTACCGCCTGTAGAGACTCCAGTTGAGCTCTTCTATCTCATTGGTGTTGGAGTTACAGGTCCGGACGATGCGGCTGGGCCGCCCTCTTGCGCCCCTCAACGCGTTGTCACGGACGGGCAATACCTCCGGTGCTTCATGCTTGAACTCCAGCGGCTCCATCATCTGCCCCAGCATGCCGTCTGCCAGCACGACCACCGGGGACAGGTATTTGTCCGCCAGGTCAAAGGCCAGGTGAGTGAGGTCTGCCAGCTCCTGTACCGAGGACGGCGCCAGGACTATGGTGCGGTAATCACCGTGCCCCCCACCCCGCGTAGCCTGGAAGTAGTCCGACTGCCCCGCGACTATGCTGCCGAGGGCGGGCCCACCACGGCAAACGTCCACTATTACCGCAGGAAGCTCGTTGCCCGCCAGGTAGGAAATGCCTTCCTGCTTCAGGCTCATCCCCGGACTGGAGGAGGAGGTCATCACCCTGGCACCGGCCAGACTGGCCCCGTACACCATACTGATGGCCGCGGTCTCGCTCTCCGCCTGGATGAAACAGCACCCCTTCCTGCGGCCCAGGTGGGTGGCCATATATTCGGTCAGCTCATTCTGGGGTGTGATGGGATAGCCGAAATAGCACTGGCAGCCGGCCCTGATGGCCGCCTCACCAATGGCGTGGTTGCCATACATGAGGACTCTACCCACGGTAGACCTCGATTGCCACCTCCGGGCATACCAACGCGCAGATGGCACATCCGGTGCATTCGCCGTTGTCGTTAAAAGAAGCCGGCACGTAGCCGCTGTGGTTCAGCCTGTCGGCCAGAGAAATCGACTGCTTGGGGCAGAAGGAGATGCAGAGTTCACAGCCCTTGCAGAGCTCCTGGTCAATTTCGATGTATCCCTTCACGCCAACCTCTTGCCAAGAGCCAACAATCCCCAACCGCCCCCGGGACCCACTGCCAAGCGAGCGCCAGCGATGATGCGATCTCTCCTCCGCGGTCCGCCCTTTTGGATTGCAACGGCTTGCGCCGCTGGTGTTATCTTGGCCAACCAGGTGGTACCCGCAGCTTCCACCGCGCCGCGCCCCGGAGAGACCTGCTAGATTACTGTATGGTAACAACCCCGTGTGCTGTAGTCAAATAGGCGGCTGCATGTGTCGCTGTACCATGTTTACGGGACGGGGCTCCCTTGGGTGTCAGGCCAACGGCCTGACACCCAAGGGTACCGGCGCAACTGCGAGGAAAAAATAATTAGAGGGTGACGCCGAGAGAGTCTGCTCTTGTGCAATCTACCCTACCAAGGCACCGGCGCCACCATTGCACGAGGCACCCCCACCCCACACCCCATCGACC
>QMOF01000237.1 GCA_003650185.1 Chloroflexota bacterium
GAAAACTCCTGATGTAGTCGGAGGTATCACGGTGATACCTCCGACTACATCAGGAGTTTTCTCTCAGCCGACGTCCCATCGATAGACTCACTAAAAGAACTGGCGCCAAATGAGGAACTTCGCTCCAGAAGAAAGATTCTGATGTACTGGTCAGTGTTGTATCGGGCGGGATTCAACCCCAATCCTGAGAAACTCAGGAGCTTACTCAAAATGGACCCTGGCTTTAGCGAGGAGGTGCGGAAGCGGATCTACGGCTTAGCCAACGTTGCGGATTGCCCAAGGATAAACTCGTTACCCACGCTCGCGACTGAATTCGAAAGGGCTGCTGAAAGCGACAGGGTGTCAAGGCTGAAGTCGACCTCTGGCAACGATCTCTTTGACGCTGATGACCGAGCACTTTTAGGTTTCCTGAAACCTATTTCCGCGGTCAGCACAGGGCCGGCGATCATCAGGCCATTCATACAATACCATGATTCTAAAGCAGGGGATTTCGTTAGGGATATTATAGACCTCTTGGATAATGGAGTGACAGTGATCTTGGATCTCAGCAATGCGCCGCCTGAAGTGATGGAATACTTCTCAGAGTACCTGTCCCGAGCAGTGTTTCATCATCAGGTGGCAAAGTTCTCAAATGACGCGCTCGGTAACCATTATCTCCAGTTGTACTTCGAAGAAGCCCACAATCTTTTTCCAGCCAAGGAGGAAGAGGCAGGAGAAATATACCGCCGTCTGGCGAAAGAAGGCGGGAAATACCACATCGGAATGGTATACTCCACGCAATCACCAACCACGATCAACAGGGACCTTCTTGCGCAGACGGAGAATTTCTTTGTAGCACACCTGTCTTGTCAGGATGAAGTGAATGCCCTAGGACGAGTAAACGTTGCGTACGAAAGTCTGAAAGATGACATCTTGCGCGCGAAGACTGTAGGGTATGTTAGGATGCTTACTCGCTCTCATCGCTTCGTAGTCCCGATACAGGCACGGAAGTTTACGCCGCCAAAGAATGCGGCTGGCTAGGGCATTGGGGTGAGACTATGCCGTATAGAGCAGGCACACGACTCCCTGGAGAGCGAGCTAGCAGGCTCGGACACCTAGAGGTCGTCAAGAGTCCTCTAGTGCAAGAACTTGTCAGCAGCTTTGAAGATAGCTCTTCTCCCCGGTTGCCAACTTCTATGAGTTGGGAGCCGATGCAGCAGGCTGGTATGCCTCTTCCGCTTGTATTTGGTGTTGACGGGTCCTTCCAAGTCATAGAAAGTCCGACGCCACCCTACAAGGCATTGGGCTTCGTCAAGACTGCCCTCTTCAGGATAGACCAGCCTGCTCTAGCGCAGCTTGACCGAGATTCTCCACACCCGTATGCATTGAGAGACATTCTCACTGATTCTGCGCTGTACCACGCCACGGTTTTCCCACTACGGCACATAGCTATCAGTGGTATGAGTGTGTACGACGCCGTAAGGCAGACTATTTTCGAGTCAGTTAAGGACCCACAGCTTAGTGGAGAAGCGATGGAGACCCTCAAGTGGATTGCCTACGAGAAATGGAATGGTGGAGGGAGAGACTTACCGCCGTTCGAGTGCCCGCATTGTGAGTCGCAAAACGCCACTCTACCCTACAACGAAGAGAAGGGGAGATGTCCAGACTGCGGCAAAGAACTCTTCATCACAGATATGCTTGGCTTTCACCTGGAAATGGCACCGGACTCAGCCCCCGACGGTGTGGCGCGAGATTACATGACCATCCACGAGACACTCCTTCTCTTCACCGGAATTCGGTACTTCTGGGAACATAATAGAGATGCGCTCCGTCGATCATTGTTCGTCAAAGATGGGCCCCTCCGTATTCGGGCCCAATATTCAAAATTGGTTGAGCCCATACGCCGATTTCTGGCAATGGCTCGAGACGCTGGTATCCAAGTGTGTGTGCTGGGACAAGAGAAGAGTGGAGCCTTTGCTGACCACTTGGCCCTGATTGGCGACAGTGCACCCATTGGGTCGGTCTTTGTTCCGGGGCATCAGTACATTCGTGAGCAGATCCAGCACCGCCCAGTCGCAGGGGCACCCTATGGAAAAGACACGAACTACGGTGCTAAAGTCTTCGTGCGCCTAACGGACCGACACAAGATGACTTTGAACATACCTACCGGAGAATTTGTTCAAGACCCCACTGTAGCGAATCTTATCGGGGCACCTCAAATTTTTGCTACATTACCCACTTTGCTCAGCAGCCGGTATGAAGATGGCTTGCTTCCTGTGGAGCTGGCCAATGCTGTCGCTTCGCTTTCAACGTATCCGTCGGTCCAGATACTTACTCTGTTTGCAGAAAGCAAGGCTCAAGGTCACGCGGGGAAGCCTTCGAGTCCTTAGCTCTATCGTGTGCCCCGCGAAAAACACAGTGCTTCCAAATAGGCCAAGAGCCAGGTCGCAAGAGACTCTTACCTGGCTTTCTTGATCTGGGATTGGCCTTGGTTTGTTTGAAGGACACCAGGTTATTTGCCCGGCCTCCATGCCATCAAGAAAACCCTATTGAAGACGGGAGTTCTTGATTTTATCCTGTTTGGCCCGCGGTGATGATTTGGAACTGACAACTCGTGACGTTGTTGAGTGAATGATCTTTCCAGTGATAGAACGCAAACACGGTTTCAGCGAGGCTAAGCCAGCTTCCGCTGACGCCGTACTTCACTTGCGCCGTCGGCGAAAGCCGCTTATAATACTACGATGTATGCTGGAACTGAGGCTTCACGGTCGGGGCGGCCAGGGAGCGGTCACCTCGGCGGAAATGTTAGCCCTGGCTGCTATTTCCGAAGGCAAGTATGCCCTGGCTTTCCCCAGCTTTGGTCCAGAGCGCAGGGGTGCACCCGTCCAGGCTTTTGTGCGCATCGACGACAAGCCAATCAGGATCAGGGCGGAGATCACTGAGCCGGACGTGGTGGTTGTGCTTGATGCTGGTCTTCTCTCCATTGTAGACGTCACCTCCGGTCTGAAGAAGAATGGCATCGTTGTTGTCAACACCAAGAGCACTCCCAGGGAAATGGAGCCACTTCTCGGAGACAAGTGGTCCGTAGCCACCGTCGACGCCAATGCTACTGCCCTGGAGACCATAGGGGTGCCCATAGTCAACACCACCATGCTGGGTGCCATACTCAAGGTGACCGATATGATCAAGATAGACTCCCTCGAAGAGCCGCTGAAGCATCGGTTCGGAGCCAGGGCCGGGCAGAACCTGGAGGCGTGCAAGAAAGCTTACGACAGGACCGTGGTTTCCAGGAGGAAACACACTTGAGCGCCAGACGGAAGCAGACAGGGATGACCTCCGGGGAGGTATCTTTGGGCGCCGTCGTCGACGAGGCGGGCAACGCTGTCGAGTACAAGACTGGCGACTGGCGATCGCAGCGACCGGTGTTGAACAAAGACAGATGCATCAGGTGCGGCATTTGTTATATCTACTGTCCCGAGGGGTGCATCCGCCAGGGCCCC
>QMOF01000238.1 GCA_003650185.1 Chloroflexota bacterium
GACACGTCCGTGCTGAACAGCGCCACATGTCACTACAGATTGCTCAACATGTTCGGGGGCTGCTCCGAGGTCTGGGGCACCTTCTCCTTCGACGGAGGTCTTTTCGCCGAGCTGGCCACCTACGGCACCGTCGACACGGGCAACACCAGGGACGATTTGCTCAACTCCCGCCTGATAATCATGTGGGGCTGGGACCCAGCCAACACCATCCAGCAGACCAACACCACCTGGTACCTGGCCCAGGCCAGAGAGGCTGGGGCCAGGGTGGTCTCCATTGATCCCAGGTACACTGACACCACCGCCACCTTCGCCGACGAGTGGATCCCCATCATACCGGGTACCGACGCGGCCATGCTGGTAGCTATGGCGCATGTGATCATAAGTGCCAACCTCCAGGACCAGCGTTTTCTGGACGCCTACACCGTCGGGTTCGAGCGGTTCAAGGACTACGTCCTGGGGAAGGAGGACGGCGTGGCCAGGACTCCTGCCTGGGCGGAGGCCATCACCGGGGTGCCGGCGGCTAGTATAGAGAGGCTGGCCAGAGACTACGCCACCACCAAGCCCGCCGCGCTCATGGCCGGCATCGCTCCGGGCCGGACCGCGTACGGTGAGCAGTACCACCGGGCGGCCATGACCCTGGCGGCTATGACCGGGAACGTGGGGGTGCATGGGGGGAGCTCCGGCGGCAGGTCGTGGGCGGTAGCCGGACCGATCGCCTACTACAGCCTGGGCCGGGGTATGAGGGCAGGCCGGAACCCCGTGGAGCACACCGCTCCACCGCGCAAGAACCTCATTCCCAGCTTCGGCGTCGCCATGCGGCGGGGCCGGGTCAATGTGGCCAAGATGTCGGACGCCATCCTCAGGGGAAAGGCGGGTGGCTACCCGGCCGACTACAAGCTGCTCTACCTGGTGGACACCAACTATCCCAACCAGTACCTCAACGTGAACAAGGCAGTCCAGGCGCTCAGGAAGCTTGAGTTCGTGGTCATGTTCGAGCAGTTCATGACGGCGGGAGCCAGGTTCGCCGACGTGCTGCTGCCCACGTGTACTTCGCTGGAGAAGAACGACATGGCCCTGGACGGGGCCACAGGCTTCTACGGCTACATGAACAAGGCCGTCGAGCCGGTGGGCGAGTCCCGGTGTCACCTGGATATCTGCATGGCGCTGGCGGAGAAACTGGGTATCCCTGACTATAACGACAAGACCGACGACGAGTGGCTTCGGGAGATCGTCGCCGGAAGCAACGACATCGCCGACTACGACACCTTCAAGCGGGACGGGATTCACAAGATCAGGCTGCCCGAGCCATACGTTGCCTTCAAGAAGGAGGTCGAGGACCCGCAGAGCAACCCCTTCCCCACCCCCAGCGGTAAGATCGAGATATTCTCGCAGCGGCTGGCGGAGATGAATGATCCGACGATACCACCCATCCCTAAGTACATCGAGACCTGGGAAAGCCGCAATGACCCGCTGGCCCAGAAATATCCGCTTCAGCTTGTGACCACCCACTTCAAGAGGCGGGCGCACTCGCAGTACGACAACCTCCCCTGGCTGAGAGAGCTTCAGCCCCAGGCGGTGTCAATCAGCACTGCCGATGCGCAGTCGAGAGACATCAAAGACGGCGATATGGTCCGCGTGTTCAACGACCGGGGCGAAATGATCATCCCGGCCAGGGTGACGGAGAGGCTGATGCCGGGGGTGGTGGATATCCCCCAGGGCGCCTGGTATGACCCGGATGAGAGGGGGGTGGACCGGGGCGGTTGCTGCAACATCCTGACCAGAGACGAGCACTCGCCCGGAGGGGCCTACTGCTCCAATACCACCCTGGTGCAGGTGGAGAAAGCGTAAGGGGGTGAAAAGATGGCAAGTATAGGCAAGGTGACCCTGCCACCGGTGAGCCAGGTGTGCATCGTGGTGAGGGACATCGAAAAGGCGGCCGACTATTACACCTCCACCTTCGGCATAGGTCCCTTCTCCATCGACGAGATCAACATGGAGGGCCCGATCCTGCGGGGCAAGCCGATCACCCTGCACATCAAGGTGGGTTTCGCCCAGTCGGGGCCTCTTCAGGTAGAGCTCATTCAACCGGTGGAGGGGGAGAACCTCTACACCGAGTTCCTGGCCACTCACGGGGAGGGGCTCCACCACCTGGGGTTCGAGGTAGACGACCTCAAAGGCATCCTGGCCGAATTGGCCACAGAAGGCATCGAACCGATATTCCACCATGACCTTGGCTTCTATGCTTATGCCTACCTGAACAGCGACAAGGTCGGCGGCGTTATCTTCGAGCTTCTCTGGTCGCGGAAGTAGAGGGATAGACCAGGCACCGGGCGACCGGGCGAAAGGAAACGATAGCACCCGTGCAGGATGAGAAGGTAATACCGACCATGTGCGCCAGTCACTGCGGTGGCGCTTGCCTTCTGAAAGTCCACGTCAGGGATGGGATCATCACCAGGATAGAGACCGATGACGGGGAGGAGCCCCAACTGAGGGGCTGCCTCAGAGGCCGCGCCTACCGCCAGCGGGTCTATGCGCCTGACCGCCTGCTCTACCCGTTGAAGAGGGTGGGTCAGAGGGGCGAAGGCAGGTTTGAGCGCATCTCCTGGGACGAGGCCCTGGATACGACGGCCCGCGAGCTGTTGAGGGTGAGGGACACCTACGGGCCGGCCTCGATCATACTGGCCCAGATGACCGGAGACGTTTGCTCCCTGAACAACTTCGGGGCCATGGACAGGCTGCTCAGCATGGCGGGTGGTTATACGTCGCCCTGGGGGGTGACCTCCTTCCAGGGAGGGGTCTATGCCTCCCTGGTGACCTATGGCACCTGGTTTTGCAGCAATACCCGCGATGACCTCCTCAACTCCCGGCTCATCATCCTGTGGGGCTGGGACCCGGCCAGCACCGTCACCGGCCCGAATACCTGCTGGTACCTGGCCCAGGCCAGGGAAGCCGGTGCCAGGATCATTTGCGTGGATCCCAGGTATACCGACAGCGCGGCCACCTTCGCCCACCAGTGGATACCCATTCGCCCGGGGACAGACACGGCCATGTTGCTGGCTATGGCCCACGTCATGATCCGGGAGAAGCTCCACGACCAGGCTTTCCTCAGCACGTACACGGTCGGGTTTGACCGGTTCAGCGACTATGTCATGGGCGCCGAGGACGGGCTGCCCAAGACGCCGCGCTGGGCCGAGCCGATCACCGGAGTGCCCGCGGCCACTATCGAGCAACTGGCCAGGGAATATGCCACCACCAGGCCAGCGGCCCTGATGACTGGCATTGCTCCGGGGCGCACCGCCTACGGTGAGCAGTACCATCGCGCTGCCATCACGCTGGCCGCCATGATCAGTTCCCAACGGGTATAATACACGCCCTGAAACTGTTGCAGGCCCCGGGTCAATGTCCAGAGTTTGGGGTCTGGAATCATGATGAGAGGCCAGACAAAATC
>QMOF01000239.1 GCA_003650185.1 Chloroflexota bacterium
CAGATTTTGCTGTCTGGCCGACGCCGTGTCAACCACAAAGACTGACACTGGATCCCTTTCGCAAAAGCGACCATGCTGCAACTGTTGCGTCACCTGTCTTAAGCGCTCCTTAACCTGGACAGGGTTATAGTGTTGGAGAACGAGTGTTGGCGACGTGCTCTGGGTGCGAGTGCCGTTGGGTACCCCGCTGGCGTCGAAGCGCTGCCGAAGACGTACGAGGGGGAATACACAGCGGGGGGCAAAAGGGTCAGGCTACAGGACATCATCCTGCAAGGGGAGGTGGAAAATGAAAACCATTGCGGAGACTGCCATCGAGGATGGCCGTTTCACCATGCTTGTCGAGGCGCTGGAGGCCGCTGGCCTGGTGGACACGTTGAAGGGCGAGGGCCCATTCACGGTGTTCGCCCCGACAGACGACGCATTTCAGCGGCTCCCGGCCGGTGCAGTACCGCAGATGATGAAGGACATATCTGCCCTGAAGGACGTTCTGACCTATCATGTCGTTCCGGGCAAGGTAATGGCGTCTGACGTGGTCAAGCTGCGCGATGCCAGGACCGTTCACGGAAGGAGCCTGAACGTGAAGAGAAGCGATGGCACAGTGATGATAAACGATGCCAGAGTCATAGCCACCGACATTCAGGCCAGCAATGGGGTTATCCATGTCATTGACAAGGTCTTGATGCCGCCGGACTAGTGGTGGGGGCTCACCTAGCCGATGAATAGTCCCCAGTGCGCATGGAGGGTGGCCAGCCGAAGCGGCTCCAGGTACGCAGGCTCGGCCACCGGTGCTGTTAAGGTCTGCGTAATGGTAACTGTTGGACTGTGCGGCACCGGGGTCAGGCAGTGCCGTAAGAGGTGAATGCTGTGGGCCAGAATACGCAGGCAGCCGAAGCAGAGGCTGTCTTCGACAGGCTAAGGGGAGTACAACGCCATAATGGGTGTGCTGCACCTTATTCAGGGCGTGCTCCTGCTGGTGCTGAGCAATGAGGCCACTTTGCCGGTCACCACGACCTGCCTGGAATACAACGCCGTCACCGAATCGCTGGAACCGGTGCGGGAGACCGTTTATCACCTGCGCATCGCCTCAGTGGTGGCAGTGTTCCTGTTGATTCCATGTGTCGCCCACTTTGCCATCGCATCGCCGGGCATATTCGGCTGGTAGCGGCGCAATCTGAAGCGGGGAACAGACTATGCCAGATGGTACGGGTATGCTCTGAGCGCCTCGTTGATGATTGTGATCATCGTCATGCTCAGCGGTATGTACGACCTGCCCGGCCTGGTCCTCACCTTCACAGCCAATGCTACCATCAATATCTTGTCTTCGGCTTGATGGTGGAACTGCACGACCAGACTACGAAAAGGACCAACTGGTCGGCATACCTTTTCGGCTGCATCGCTGGGATAGTCCCGTGGGTCGTCATAGCCCTGTACTTCTTTGGGGTTGGATCAGAGGATGGTGAAGGCGGTCCGCCGGCGTTTGTGTACTTCATTCTCGGTCCTCTATTCGTGTTCTGGTCCAGGTCCGTCTTCACCATGTTACTGCAATACAAGAGGGTCGGGCCCCGAAGAGACTACCTTTTCGGCTTTGGCGAGCGAATGTATGTCTTGTTGAGCCTGATGGCCAAGTCAGCCCTCGCCCGGCAGGTATTCGGGGATGCGCTGGCAGGGCAGAGTGGGCCCCCGTAGGGAATGCTGCTCGGGACAAGGGCAATGAGCCGTCAATGGCTCCACGAACTCCTCTCGATGGCCAGGGGAGACCAGTGTCTTGTTGCCGGACCGGAGTAGCAGGCAGTGCCGACGACAGCGCCCTGGCGGTAGACCTAGCCGAGCTTCTGGGAGAGAAAGGCAATTCTATCCTGGACTTTTCTTGCTGCCTGGGTCGGGGTGGTCGACCTGGCCAGGTCTCGGGCCAGCTTCTGGTCGCCGATCACATCACTGACCCAGTTGCCGAAGTCGTTCTTCTGCTCGTTTGCGTGGTAGGCGAATGTATCATCTGTCATGGTTGTGAGGGCCTCCGCCAGGTCCCGGATGGTCCGCAGCAACCGGCCATCATGGCATCTAAAGGCGTAGGCCTCGGGAACACTGGCGAGGAGCTTCTCGGCATCATGCCTCTGTATTCTAGGCATCTCTGGTTTCCTCCTTTCGCCTCCTGGCGCGTCGTTCACATATACGGGGAGTATATGACCGGCGTGCCCAGACAGGCCCCTCGTTGCGTCTTTGGCCAGGCAACACTGGACTTGCCTCGCGGCCGCTAACGAGCTGCCTCCATTTCAGCAGCCCGGCTGAGGCCGGGGCTCAGTACTTTTTCTCCAAGGGAGGCCAGCAGTCTCGATAGGTACCGCTGAGGCGCATTTGGAGAGAGTGACCTGGCCGACTCGCTGTTGCGATGGAGCTTGACGAAGAACGAGGCCAGGTAGCCCAGCTTGTCGAAGAACGGGTTGGACTCGTGTGCCTGGACAGCTTGCGCTATGTAGTAGTCAAGCGTGTGTCCCGGCACTTTCTGTGTCACCAGCAATGCCGAAAGGTTCTGCATCTTGCCCAGCGGCGCCACAACCTGACAGGCGCCTGTGCCCATTTCGAAGGCTCCCCGAAGTATGCTGAGGTTGCGATATTCGGTCTCAGCCAGGCTCCATGCTTGCTCCGGAGGTATCGGCCTTTCTTGAAATAGCTTCCCCACTGCTGTTGCGTTTCTACCCCTTTCCACGAACAGGTAGACAGGTATTCGCTGGCAGAGCCTTTCGATGTCCACTTTGCTGTGGGGCGGTGGCACAATCTGAGGCAATATGACGCTGCTGACGTACTCGGACAGTGCTGCTTGACGGTCTGGTGCCTTGGCACCGTCGGGCATTGTCACCGCGGTTGGTACCTTATCTTCTGAGTCAGCTTCGGGGAACCTGTCTCCTGGAGGGTCTATCAGTGCCAGGACGCTGTCGACGACGCTCACTTGGATGGGAGCCTCCCGGATGTTGTTGCCTTGTCGGAGTTGCTGCGGAGCGCATGCAAACAGACAACGGGGGCCCGGGCCAGCGTGGCCATCACTGCCTCTCAGACGCTTCACAGCGCCTCACTCTCCCCTCCCGTTGGCTTCACGCTGGCTCTCGGCCCCCAGCACACCTATTGTACCCCGGCGGGGGTTAACGAACGATTAAGTTGGGTGACCGATGGGTTGCAGAATGGTTACAAGCATCTAATAGAGCGCCATTCTCAGCCCTGTCTTCCTCGAATGCGGGCGGTACGAGCGACTACCTGGCCCGAAGCCGAGACGTCTGTAGGCGCTCTGCGGCGGCGCTGCCCGATGCGTCGCGGGCGTGGCGGGACTTGGCATGTCAAAGCGGATACGGGAGAGCCTGGCAAGGCTTTCCTAACAGGCGATGGCATTCTGAGGGCGGCGAAGAATCTGAGCGATGCAGCCCATTGGCTGCGCTCAGGAGACATCAGGCGCTCCTG
>QMOF01000240.1 GCA_003650185.1 Chloroflexota bacterium
CGTACATCGCGGCTGACTTGCACAGGACCATCGTCCGGATGATTGTCCAAGTGTGCCGAGACATAGCTGAAGAGCGCGACATAGGCGCGGTCGCCCTGAGTGGTGGGGTGTTCCAGAACCGGCTGTTGTTAAGGCTTACCACAGAGGCCCTGCACAAGGAAGGTTTTCGGGTGCTTACACACCGGCTGGTGCCCTGCAACGACGGTGGCATCTCGCTGGGGCAGGCCGTCATAGCCCATTTCGCGGTTTCGTGAATTCTTGGCACCGACAGTGGGCCGAGGCTAATACTGGGAATGGAGAACGATAACCAATGTGCCTGGCTGTACCGGCGCTGATCAAGTCAGTCGAAGGTCTGGAGGCCGAAGTGGACATGGGAGGAATAACCCGCCGCGTCAGCCTGTGGCTGACGCCCGAGGCGAAGGTAGGGGACTACGTATTGCTCCACACCGGCTACGCCATCAATGTGATAGACCAGCACGAAGCTGAGGAGACGCTCAGGCTGCTTGAGGAAATGATGGCCGCGGCAGATGCGGAAGAGGAAGAATGAGATTCGTCGATGAGTACCGCCGCTCCGACCTGGCGCAGGCGGTGATCGGCAGGATCCGCCGCGGTTCCACACGGAAGGCACGCCTGATGGAGTTCTGCGGCGGACATACTGTGGCTATCCTGAGGCACGGCATCCGCCAGCTTCTTCCGCCGACCGTCGAGATGCTCTCGGGGCCGGGTTGCCCTGTCTGCGTCACCGACAACTCCGACCTGGACAAGGCCATTGCCCTGGCCAGGCTGCCGAGGGTGATTCTGACGACCTTCGGCGACATGCTCAAGGTCCGCGGCAGCCGCTCCAGCTTGCAGGAAGTGAGGGCTGAAGGGGCGGACGTACGCACTGTCTACTCTACACTGGATGCCCTGCAGGTGGCCCGGGACAATCCGGGCAGGCCGGTGGTGTTCCTGGGGGTCGGCTTTGAAACGACGGCTCCCACCGTTGCAGCCTCAGTCCTTCAGGCGAGTCGCGAAGGCATCAATAACTATCATGTCCTTTCGTTTCACAAGCTTTGCCCGCCAGCTATTCGGGCCATCCTGGACTCAGGAGAGGTCGACTTGCAGGGCCTGGTGTGTCCGGGGCATGTGAGCGCCGTCATAGGCTCGCAGCCGTGGGAGTTCGTGGCCAGCGAATACGGCATCCCATGTGTGGTCTCTGGGTTCGAGCCGCTGGACATCCTCCAGTGCATCGACATGCTGGTGTCCCAGATTGAGAAAGGGGAATCGAGGGTTGAGATAGCATATCGACGCGGCGTGCATGCCGAAGGCAACCAGCGGGCCCTGGAGCTCATGTACGAAGTGTTTGAGGTGTGCCCGGCACAGTGGCGCGGCCTGGGAACAGTGCCCGGCAGCGGGCTGAGGCTCAGGAAGGAGTTCGCAGCGTTCGACGCCGAACTGGCCTTCGACTTCGATCCGGGCCCCACCCTGCACCCGAAGGGCTGCATCTGCGGCGACATCCTCAGAGCCGTCAAGAGACCGTCGGACTGTCAGTTGTTCGGCCGGGTGTGCACCCCGGCCAGCCCTGTCGGTCCGTGCATGGTCTCTTCTGAAGGGAGCTGCGCCGCCTGCTACCAGTATGGAGATGGAGCTGCCGGTGAGTGACAGGATTCTCATGGCTCACGGCAGCGGGGGCAAGCTAGCCCATGAGCTGATAGCAAAGGGTGTGCTCCCGGCGCTGTCAAACCCCCTCTTGGACAGGCTAGACGACGCGGCTGTGTTTGAGGTCAGTGGCAGGCTAGCTTTCACCACCGACACCTACGTCGTCAATCCCATCTTCTTCCCCGGCGGTGACATCGGCAGGCTGGCGGTGTGTGGAACGGTGAACGACCTTTCCATGACCGGGGCGGTGCCGCTCTACCTGAGCCTGGCTTTTGTTATCGAAGAGGGCCTTTCTCAAGATGAGCTGGGGATGGTGGTGAGCTCGGTGCGGCAGGCGGCTGCCGAGGCGGGGGTGCAGGTGGTCACAGGTGATACCAAAGTGGTCAACCGGGGAAGCGTCGACAAAATATTCGTCAATACGGGTGGGGTGGGGTTGGTCCCGGAAGCGGTCGAAATCTCCGGCTCGAAGGCGCAGCCAGGGGACAAAGTCATCGTCAGCGGCACTCTAGGAGACCACGGAATTGCCGTTCTCAGCCAGCGGGAGGGGCTTACCTTCGGCACCGAGCTACAAAGTGACTGTGCACCCCTGAACCGGCTGGTGGCCGAGATGATCGAGGTAAGCCCGCGGATTCACTGTCTGCGCGACCCGACAAGGGGTGGGCTGGCCACTACCCTGAACGAGCTGGCGGCGCAGTCCAGGGTAAGCATCAGAATCTACGAGGAGCGTCTGCCGGTGCGAGACGAGGTGCGTGCTGCCTGTGATATGCTCGGCTTCGACCCGCTATATGTGGCCAACGAGGGCAAGCTGGTGGCCATCGTACCTCCGGATGACGCAGAGGCGGTGCTGGACAAGATGCGGCGCAACAGGTACGCTCGGGACGCTGCCATTATTGGAGAGGTGGGCGAAGCCAGTCCCGGCAGGGTGGTGATGAAGACCAGGCTTGGGGCGTCCCGCATCGTTGACATGCTGGTGGGTGATCCTCTTCCCCGAATCTGCTGACCTCTCGGCACTTAGCTGCGGTGGGTTTGGTCTGGTGGGGCTGCCCGTGGCGTGTCACGCTGCTTGACAAGGCGGATTCCGGTGCGTATCCTCGGGCTATCAGGGATCCGAGACGTCGCTCCTGCTGGAGCTTGCTGGGCGTGTCGGCGGTCGAGAGTCTTCAGCGTTCTGCAACGGGCGAAAGGGGTGCTCTCATCCCGGGCACCGTCACCAGCGAGGGGGGAATATGCTCACCAGATACGACGAGTTTCTCTGTCACCAGATCGTAGCCACCTTTGACAGCGTGGAGACCAGCGCGCGGGAATGGACAGAGAGGGTATGGTTCAGCGCCCATGACATCACCGGAAAGTACTATCTGGTGGCTGGCTTCGGGGTCTACTACAACCGGAACATCATGGATGCCTTTGCCTGCTTCGCCGTTGACGGCAAAGCGCAGTACAACGTCCGAGCATCGCGCGAGCTGCGTCCCAGGATAGATGAGGTGAAGGTCGGCCCCTTTTCTTACGAGGTTATCGAGCCGCTGAGGAAGGTGAGGGTAACGCTGGCAGAGAACGAGTACGGTCTCAGCTACCAGGTCGACTTCGATGCCACAATGTCACCCCACGAAGAGGAGCCGCAGTTCGCACGCGTCCGGGGTAGGGTGGAGGAGAACGTGCTGCGCTACTTTCAGGTGGGGAGAGCCGCCGGCTGGATCAAGGCCGAAGGTGAGACCTTCCGTGTTGATCATGATGGCTGGCGGGCGGAGCGTGACCATTCATGGGGGGTCAGGC
>QMOF01000241.1 GCA_003650185.1 Chloroflexota bacterium
CGCAGAGAGTCGATCAAGGGGCAAAACGAGAAGCTGGAGCAGCTACTACCTGAAGACCCCCCAACAGTTCCGTAGCTCGCTCCCTCGGGCGACCCCCCCAATTGTCACCGCAACCAGGAACAGCGCGAGCCAAAAGTATCACGCATGGAATACCAATGGCTAAGCGTAGTATACCCGACTAAGGGCCAAACGTCAAGGCACTCAAGATGATATCCTCTACGATACCCCACTGTACACTAGTATGATATCATGTTACATACACGCGGGACACAGGCACGCAGCGGTCCCCTCGCTCCAACGCCAAAGTCCGTGCACTCGCCACACAAGGTCCATTTGGGTGGGCGCACCCAGCACAACTTGGTGGAACCCTCGATGCCTACGGGGACGCACTCGCCTATTATTCATTCAGCAGAAAGTATGGGCTGCGCTTGCCCGTAGGGAACGTCTGCTCTCCCGCAGGCCCTTGGACTCAGTGACCCTGGGTTCCAAGGAGGCAAAGCGCGCACGATGCCAGAGGCAGAATGTGATCGTCAGTGACCCGGTGTCAGGAGCCACCAGGTGCCCCTGCCAAGCCAGGGCTTGGCAGGGCCCGTGACAGCGCCCAGGGAGTCCAGCATGACTACTACCTCCCAGGCAGGAACCAGAAAGCCAATGTCCTACGAGGCCATTGCCTCGCTGTTCCTGGCTCTCTACCGGTTCTTTACCTACCTGCTGGCTGTGCTCCTTGTACAGGTAATACCCCTGGACACCCCCAGGGAGCCGGACGCGCAGGTCTACGTTATTCTCGGCTTGGTCGCCCTTTACACCCTGCTCAAGGTCTTCTCACCGCTGCTGTGGCAGCAGCGGTATCCACTGACACATGTCGTCCTGGGATTCGACACCTTGGCCTGCGTCCTTCTGCTCATGTTCACCGGAGGGCTGGACAGCGGCTTCCTCCTCTATGCGCTCTCCCCGATCCTGACCGCTTCCCTGCTATTCAAGGAGAGGGTGGCCTTTGTCACTGCCGGAGTGGTCTCCGGGCCGCTGGTGCTGGCCCACGCGCTCCTGAGCAACTGGAACGCGGACTTCGCCTGGATCATGGACGGCAACTACCTCCCGCTGCTGATAATCTACGCCATGTTTTGCTTTCTTATTGCCATGCTCACCTACCGCACCAACATGAACATCCGCCAGAGGATAGAAACACAGGCCGTGATGGAAGAGCGCATGAGGATACGACGGGAGTTGCACGACGGCGTGGCACAAGCGCTGGGCTACCTCAACATCAAGACCAAAGCCGTCAGAGAGTGGGTGTCCTCCCATGACACCGACCGTGCGCTGTCCGGCCTGGAAGATATCCAGAAGGTGGTGAAGGACACTTACGAGGACATCAGACAGTCCATCGACTCCCTCAGCGGTACCAGGATGCTTCCATTGACCGAGACCCTTCGTGAGTACGTGCAGGAGTTCGGTGAGCGCAACGGCATTGACGCCAGCTTCGAAGCGCCGGATGAGACAATGAAGCTATCAAGTGCCACAGAGCTCCAGTTGTTGCGCATTGCCCACGAAGCACTCAACAACACCAGGAAACACGCCCAAGCCTCGAAGATATGGATCAGGCTGGCTGATACTCCAGACGGCCTCGAGCTGGTTGTCAAGGACAATGGGCGCGGCTTCTCTCTCGACGAACACATGCAAGAGTCTGCAGGTCATCATGGCCTGATCATCATGAAAGAGAGGGCCGAGAGCCTGGGCGGGACCTGCGACGTGACGAGCAACCCCGGGCAGGGAACACAGGTGAGGGTCAGCATCCCCCCGGAGAAAGTGAGGTTGTGACATGGAACAGGTCAGAGTGCTTCTGGTGGACGACCACACTCTCTTTCGCCGTGGCATTGCAGACGCCCTGGGTGAGCGTGAAGGCATCGAGATAGTGGGAGAGGCTTCAGACGGGCTCCAGGCCATCGAGAAGGCCAGAGAGCTCATGCCGGACGTGGTGGTAATGGACCTCCAGATGCCCCGCTGCAATGGAGTCGAAGCCTGTCACGCCCTTCAGGCGGAACTGCCCACCGTCAACGTCCTGGTGCTGACTGTCTCAGACAAGGAGTCCGACCTCTTCTCAGCCATCAAGGCGGGCGCCAAAGGTTACCTGCTCAAAGACACGGAGGCCGAAGAGCTGGGCCAGGCAGTCGTCCACATTGCCAAGGGAGGAGTAATCGTCTCGCCCTCCATGGCCAGCAAGCTGCTCACGGAGTTCAAGACTGGAGATGCCTATCAGGCGGAAGCCACATCTGGCCTGAGCCAGAGGGAGACCGAGATCCTGCAAGAAGTAGCCAAGGGGGCCAGCAACAAGGAGATCGCCAGTACCCTGTTCATCTCCGAGAACACCGTGAAGACCCACCTGCGCAACATCCTGGAAAAGCTCCATCTGGCCAACCGTAGCCAGGCCGCTGCATACGCCATAAGGGCGGGGCTCGTTCCTATCCAGGACGAGCCCCCGGGTCACGGAACCACCAGCACAACCTAGAGGCCGCCTGGTCAGGTGTCCCATGGTGCAGAGGGCAGGTTCACAGGCTGGTCACCGAGCGACGAGCCTTTAGACGATGGGGCCATCAGGGGTCACCCGAACGGAGTGGACGGGATTAATAGCCGATCACTACCCGATCACACTTGTGTGGGATTGCTCCGGCAGCCATGCCACATTACGATTAGGTAAAATCTGGTTAAGAAGTGCTTAAGGAGGTGGGCCAGAACACTGTCTCAATAGCGAAACCCAGGGAAAGCGCTAGCCAAATCCAGGAAAGGAGGTGCCAGAGTCGTGAGAATGCCAAAACGAGGGCAAAGAGGATTCACCCTGATCGAGCTGCTCATCGTCGTCGCCATTCTGGGCGTGCTGGCAGCGGTGATCATCCCCAACGTGGGCCGGTTCTTCGGCAGGGGAGAGGATGAAGCCAGGAGAACAGAAAGGCACAATGTGGAGTCGGCAGTCGTGGCCCTGATGACCGAAAATGGTCTTTCCGAAATACCCAATCCAGTCGCGTACACCGGTGCAGACGGGAATGCTGTGAATGACATGACCGCCTTCCCTGATAGTACCTCAGCATGCGGCACTGCCGACAAGCTGAAGGACCCCGACGGGAATGACTATCAGGCTGGTCTGGACAAGGACGGCTATGTCCTGTATCAGCACGACATAACGGCCGACGGCGCAACCTCGCCCACGGTGAACTACATCACGCTGAGTACGACCCAGTACTACTACACCTGCGAAGCTGACGGCACAATCCGGCAGTGGGCCGACGACGACACGTCAATCGCGGCCAACGAGTACACAGACTAACCTGGTTACAGGTTTTTCAGGCCAGAATATGGGCGTCCGGTTTTCAACCGGACGCCCATATCGATTTATCCACAGGCGCTCCGGTTAGC
>QMOF01000242.1 GCA_003650185.1 Chloroflexota bacterium
GGTAAGCTCCGACACCTTGCCTCCAGTTCCTTGCGATGGTAGCATAGGCTGTCAAGCCAAGTCAATGTGGCCACGGGGTCGTTGACGCCTGGGTCTTGGGGATGCGTGGTCAACCCACGGCATTGACAAATGGCAAAGCTTGTGGTAGGGTCACCGAGGGAAGGGCGCTTCAAGAGAGCCGTGCCACGCCTTGCCTTCGTTATCTTCAGCAGGGCGTCCTTCGGTGTCATGTCTCATAGGTGCGGGTCTGCTGCATTTTGCTTTCCACCTTGACCCGCACGTGGCGCGGTCATCTGTACACTACCAGGAGAAGGGGGTGCAAGTGAAGGAGCAAAGATACGATGTTGTCATCGTTGGTGGCGGCCCCAACGGGCTGGGAATAGCCGCCTATCTGGCCAAGTGCGGTGTGAAAGTGTGCGTGGTAGAAAGCAGGCTCGAGATAGGCGGTGGTTGTGAGACAATAGAGCCTATCCCCGGGTTCAGGATAGAGCCGCACGCCGCCTACAACTATGCAGGTGCCTCCCCGGCCTGGGAGCAGTTGGAGCTATGGAAGTATGGCCTGAGGATTGTGCCCTGTGAGGTATGGGGCACTGCGGTGTCTTCCGACTGCCAGCGGGCCACGGCCGCCAGCAGGGAGAACAAGGAGGTGGTCCGTGAGGCCATGAAGATGTGGGGGGAGGATGTGGCCGCCCAGACCGAAGCCATCTACTCGATTTTGGAGTCACCCGAGTGCACCGAGTTCCTCAGGTCAATCTACTGGACTCCACCGCTGCCGGAGGGGTACAGCCGTGATCCAAAGGACCTGCCGTGGGTGAAAGCCATCAAGAAGGTGCCCCTGCTGGGGCAGGTTTACGATGATAGCTGGCTTGACATGTCAACTTATGACATAAGCAACCTGCTGACTTCACAGGAGGCCCAGAAGGTGGGCATCTGCGTGGCTGCTTATCAGAGCGGTCCCAATCACCTGTCCAAGGGCATGGGCATCGTCGGCACTGCTATCACTTTCCTGATCATGCACGCCTGCGGCGTCTTTCTGGGCGGCATGCATTCCTATGCCCACGCCGTCATGCGCTGTGCCCTGGCCCACGGGGCTACCTTCCTGACCAATTCCAGGGTGGAGGAGATCATAGTCGAGAGCGGCGAGGCCAAAGGAGTGAGGTTGGCCGATACGTCGCCGGCGGCCAACAAGGTGATATGGGCCGACAAGGCGGTTATCAGCAACGCTCACGTGAAGTCCACCTTTCTGGAGCTGGTCGACGCGAAGCACCTGGATGCGGCCTTCTTACAGAAGGTGAAGGACATCAACCTCAACGGAGGCAGCCTGTTCAAGCTGGACATGATCGTCAAAGAGTTGCCCCGCTTCAAGGGTAAGGCCGGCGAGTTCATGGACAAACACCCCGCGCTGGGTGTGGTCTTCCCCATCGACAGCATGGACGTATTGAACAGGCACAGAAACGCCGCCGACGCTGAGTGCAGGTTCCCCTCATTCGACAAGGACGAGATAATCATGTTCACGGTGCGCTCTAGCGTGTACGACCCGACCAGGTGTCCTCCGGGCTATCATATCCTCTACAACTTCTTCCCGGTGCCTGTGCCGGAGTACTTCGTTGACGGCAAGGAGAACTACAACAAGCATAAGGACGAAATGGTCGACGCCATGCTGAGCATGTACCGCAAGTACTGCACCAACATGGGCGACGACAACATAGTGGCCAAGTTCCCCCTGTCACCCCTGGACTCCTCGTTCAGAAACCTGGGCTTCGTGGGTGGCAACTGGGAGGGGATCAGGGTGTGCCAGGACCAGTGGGGCGAGAACAGGCCGCTCCCGGAGTGCGCCAGGTACAGGACTCCGATCGATAAGCTCTATCTGTGCAACCAGACCTCCCATCCCGGCGGGCTGGCGCTGATGGCTGTACCCTATAACCTGATGCACATCCTGATCGAAGACCTTGACCTCAAGCCGGGTGGCTGGTGGTATCCGTCGCCATACTACGTCTCAGACCGGGAGGTCCACAGCGGTGAGATCTAGAGCCGTGAAGCCGAGCATGACCACTGTGCGACACTCTTCCAAGAAGGAGGCAATCTGATGCAGACGCGGTTCCCCTACCAGAACAAGGCGGAGTACAGCCAGAAGTACCATCCGGTGATGCCCCCCGAGCTTGAATGTGATGTGGCCGTTATTGGCGGCGGGCCCAACGGCTTGCTGGCCGCAGCTTACCTGGCCAGGGCAGGCCTGAACGTCATCCTGCTGGAGAGAAGAGGCGAGATAGGCGGCGGCCTGGCCACCGAGGAGGTCCTTTACCCGCTGCACTATGCCAACACCCACGCCGTTTACCACATGATGGTGGAGTACATGCCGGCCTTGAGGGACTTCGACATGGACAAGAGGGGGCTGATGTGGATCACCCCCAATGCCCAGACGGGAATGATCTTCAAGGACAAGTCCTCCGTCCTTCTCAGCCGCATGGCGGAGGACACCTACGACTGCATCCTCAAGTATTCCGAGGAGGATGCCACCACCTTCTTCGGCGAGATAAAGCGCCTGAACCGAATGATGGACGAAATACTAGCCCCCGGCACCTATGTGCCGCCCCTGCCCTCCATGGAGCTGGTGGTGAAGACGCAGAAGACTGCCCTCGGCCGGGATTTCCTGGAGATGATTGAGAAGTCGCCCTACCAGTACGTGACGGAGACTTTCAAGCACCCCAAGGTGAGGGCCGTATTCCTCTACATTGCCTGCATGTGGGGACTTGATCCTTCAGAAACGGGGGCGTTCCTCCTTCCCCTGATGATCACGCGTGGCATGCACAAGGCCCAGTGCTATGGTGGCTCGCACAAAATGGCCGGGCTCCTGGGCAAAGAGATCGTGACCCATGGAGGTCTCATCCTGGAGAACGCCGAGGTGGTCAAGATCAATGTGGACGGGGGCAGGGTGAGCAGCGTGGAACTTTGGGATGGCACCACCGTAAAGACCAAGGCGGTCGCCTCTACCCTTGACCCGCATACCACCTTCATCAAGCTGGTGGGGGAAAACAAGATACCAACCAACCTGGCCGACCGTTGTAAGACCTGGAAATTCGACAAGTGGAGCTACTGGACAATGCACATCGCCACGGAAAAGCCGCTGGAGTACGACGTGGATGACCCCCGGATCAACGAGTCCCTGATGAACATAATGGGGTTTGAGAACGAGGACGATGTAATGAAGTTCTACATGGGCGTCCGAGAGGGAAGGCTCGACCTGATAGGCGGCCATGTCACCTGTGAGACGCTGTATGACCCGACCCTGACAGACATACCGGGCACGCACGTGTCCAAGTTCCAGTTCCCCGCCCCCTATCACCTCGACGGAGACTGTGGGAACTGGGAGCAGAGGAA
>QMOF01000243.1 GCA_003650185.1 Chloroflexota bacterium
GCTCTCCGTCAGTGCTGGCCGGCACGGCAAAGCTGGCCTGAAAGCTGCCTTTCGCGTCTGCAGTGGGCGCGGCAACCTCGCTACCGTCATACCTGACGGAGACCTTCCTGGCCGCCGGGAAACCGCTGCCTTCCAGCTTGACGTCTTGCCTGACCGTGCCACTCGTAGGGCTGGCTACAAGGCTGGGTGTCACGCTGAAGACATGTTCCCGCGAGGGGGGGTCAGTGGTGACCTTGTGCTGCCCGGCTGCGCTGTGCGGCACGGTGAAGCTGGAGCGGAACGTTCCTTTGTCGTTGGCGTTGGCTTCAGCTACCTTCTCGCCATCGTACTGGATCGAGACCACGCCCGCCGGGAAGTTGGCCCCGGTTATGGGGACCTTGGTGCCTACCGAACCGGTCACCAGAGCTAGTTCTGTCTTGGCCAGCACCGTCAGCGCTGAGCTGGCACTGGCTTTCTCGGCCACATCGACCAGGAATATCTGGTGCTGACCGCCGACCGCAGAGGGTACCGTAACCGTCTGCCTGACCTCCTGGCCCTTGGCTTTCCCTGTGACGATTGGCTTTGACTCCGTGGTGTCCCAGTGGATAGCGTACTCCCCGTCTTGGGTACTGATCGTTCCTGATACCTGTATGGAGGCGCCAACAGGAGCTGACCTGGGCTCAATAGACGTGATGGCTGTTTCAGACATTATCCCCCCCAGCGCGATACTGTCTGTCTTGCAGACACCTTTATATTATATCGCAATGTGGCCAATTCACCGAATCTGTGAGGAAACTACCCCAGTCCAGCCCTGCCGCCGCTCCGTCGGGCACGTCTCCTCCGTCGCCCGGCATCGTTACTCCTCCTCGTTCACGATCTCAATGACCAGCTCCGCTACTCTTCTCACCACAGGCGCACACTTCTTGATCACGGGGATGCTGACCTTCTCCATGACTTCCGGGTGCTTTGCCATGTAACGGATGGCCTTCTCGTCCATCACGCCATCCGTCATGCCGCCGGTTAGCTCAGCGCACAGAGTGGTGCCGAACTCGTGTTTGAAGCGTCTGACCAGCTTTTCGGTCTGGAGCATGCCTTTTGTCAGGCTCGGGATACCTTCCTTGACGTCCCCTCGGCCGTACTTCATCCCCAGAATCATGGCGCCCGCCGTCAGGGCGCCGCATGTTCTCGATTCCACAGGGAACATACCCATGAGACAGCTTGCGGCCTTGAAGACCAACTCGTTCTCCAGGCCGAGCACCTCCTGGAGTGCCAGCAGGGTGCATTGACAGCAACCGTGATACGTCGATTCGTACTCGAAGGCCCGCCTCCCTGCTTCCTGCTTCATTGCCTCCTTCCGGTCAGCTTCACCCTTGTTCTCCATGCCTGGTGTCTCTCCTTTCGAAACGTGTCAGGGGACGTAGCGTCTACCTGACGTGGGCTTTGCGTCAGGCGTCCTCCAGAGGTACAGTTGGACTCTGCACCAGTTCGAAGCTTACGCCCGCCACGTCATATGTATCAAGATAGGACATCTTGAGGTTGGCTGGTGGAAAGTTAAGGTGCTGTAACACCTCAACGCCTCGTCTGTTGAGCTCGGCCACCTCCTTGTCGTGGTCGGCTACTCTGATCCCGATGTGCTGCACCCCCACACCGCGCTGCTCCAGGAACTCCGAGTACACGCTGTCGCCCCCGGCGGCCTCAACGATCTCGAATCTTATGGGGCCAGCGTGGTAGCAGGCGAACTTCATCCGGGCTCCACTGGCTGGCTTGCCATGCAGCTCGAACCGGGGCAGGGGCATGTCCTGGACAATGTATGGTTCCCAGCCAAACAGCCTCCGCCATTGCTCCATAGTCTGCTCCAGGTCCTTCACCACGATAGAGACCTCGAAGACCTGGGCCTCACCGTCTACGAACTTGAATTCACTGGTCGCCTCTTTCAACTGGTGCCTCCTTTCGCCGTCCCATGGCCCGTGGCGCAGCGCCGGAACTCCTCCATCACCATCCTACTGTCGCCTCACCTTGAGTGACGCTGGAGTGACTTTGCCAGGGTGCCGAGCCAGTGCTGGCAGGCTGGCGCTGGAGTCAGTCGGAGTCCAGTGCCTGGCAAGGCTGCTCGAAGTAGCGGTGAAATGCCCTCGGGAGGTCTCGGTAGTCTATGGTCTGCGCCACGCTTGATAGGTCGGCAGAGCTGTACGTGTTCCAGAAAAGATGGGTCTGTCGCTCAAGCTGGTTCTTGTGAATGTAGTCCAGGGTGCCGGCCAGTGCCTTGCCAGTATAGGTCCCTTCGAGCCGTATCCCTTCGTGCTCGCGCATCAGGTGTACTGCCTGCATACCCTCTTCTGTAAACCGGGCGTAACCCTGGCCGCTGAAGTCCCCCAGCAGGACAAGCTCCTCTGGCGTGACCCTGACCGGCGGTACCGTAGTGGCCCTGCCAGTGAGACTGGCCGATGTCCGGTTCACCATCCTGGCCCACCTGCTCGGACTGCACAGCGCAACCGGCGTGACCCGTACCCCCACGACTCTGGTCTTCAGCCCGGCCAGCCGCAGTCCCAGTACGAGGCCACTGGCTGTACCCAGGCTGCCGGCAGCTACGAAGGTGTAGTCAGGTTCCGGCAGGAGACCTTCCTCCACCTGTTTCTTCAGCTCGAAGGCGGCATTGACGTAGCCCAGGCAACCGAGAGACGAGCTGCCGCCAAACGGGATGTAGAAGGCAGGGCGTAAGCGCCGCCAGTCAGTGCCCCTGAGGTAGTGCCACGCGAGGCGCAAGGGGAAGGCCGCCAGTGACGTCTTGCATAGGCGGGCACGGTGAAAGTGGTCCAGGAGCAGGTTGGTGCGGACATACTGGGCCACCGGCTGGTCCACCAGCAGGAGCACCACCCGGAGCTCCAGGCGGCGGCCGTGGATGGCGGTTGCCAGACAGTGGTTCGATCCGACCGCCCCCGCGGTGATCACGGTGCGAGCGCCGCAACGTCTGGCTTCGGCCAGCAGAAACTCAAGCTTGCGCACCTTGTTGCCGCCATATAGTGGGGATGTCAGGTCGTCGCGCTTGACGTAGAGACCGGGAATGCCCGTGGCCTGGCCAAGTCTGGCGAGTGGCTGCACCGGGGTGGGAAGGGTGGCGAGGGGTACGCGCGGCAACCTGAGATCAAGTTCGGGGTAAGCCTCGAATAGTGGGAGCCGTTCCATAGACCTGGCTGACGGATATCCGGGCACCGGGTAGGCAACTCTACCCTGGCGCGCTGGCGCAATCGTAGCCGACCGTGCTGGGTGTGTCAAGGCAATGTACTCGTCCACTACATATGAGACAGTTGGAGGTCCGGGGCGATCTCCGGATGGCAGTCTCTAAGATACTCCGCAGGCGTTCTCCATTGCAATGCTTGATGAGGGCGGATGTGGTTATA